>DAIPLL010000070.1:0-6994 GCA_036769265.1 Kapaibacterium sp. (SeqCode) | reverse complement strand
TATCTCTAATATTTAAGAACTTGTACTCATTTTCTTCGTCTAAGATCCATTTAAAAATTTTATATTTTTCCAAGCTTCTAATACTTTGTTTTTGGTTTATATTCTGTCCTGTCTCGAGCGAGTAAGTCCAAAAATGCAGTGGACAGGTAATAGTTAAATCTTTATTAATAATGCCCTCAAAGATTCTATCCTGATGTCGATGCGGACATATGTTACTTACTGAATAGAGTTTACCATCAACTCTAAAAATAGCTACTTGAATATCTTCATCATCGTAGAACATCAATTTGTAACCTTTTTTTTTCAGCAATTTCATTGCTTTTAGCAATATTTACATAAATTATACCATCAATTGTTCTTTCAGGTCTATTTTCACTTTTATCAAAAATCATAATTAATCCAGTTGTAAATAATATCGGAATATTTTAGATAAAATTAAGAAAAAATATAAATTAAAACATAATAAAAAAAAGCTATCCCCTGTTTGTGGGATAGCTTTATAAATAAGTTATGTGATGAATTATTTATCGTCTTCTACTACTGTGAAATCGGCTTCTTCGACACCGTCATCTTTTTTAGTTTCTGCTTTTGCTTGACCATCGGTTGAGCTTTGAGTCGATGATTGAGCACCACCTTGATACATAGCTGTAGAAGCAGCACTCCAAGCAGAGTTCAACTCGTCCATAGATTTTTTAATTTCGTTTATATCGTTTGATTTAATAGCATTAGCAAGTTTTTCTTTAGCATTTTCGATTTTTAGCTTATGCTCAGATGGAATTTTATCACCAAGCTCTTTAAGCTGTTTATCTGTTGAATAAACAAGAGTATCAGCCTGGTTACGCAGATCGATTTCCTCTTTACGTTTTCTATCGGCTTCCATATTTCTTTGAGCTTCGGCTTTCATTCTTTCAATTTCTTCTTTTGACAGCCCTGAAGATGCTTCAATACGTATATTTTGTTCTTTTCCAGTTGCTTTGTCTCTTGCCGAAACACCAAGAATACCATTCGCATCAATATCAAAAGTAACTTCAATTTGAGGGATACCACGTGGTGCAGGTGGAATTCCATCTAAGTGGAAACGTCCGAGCGAACGGTTATCAGCAGCCATAGGACGCTCACCTTGTAGAACGTGAATTTCAACAGAAGTTTGATTATCAGTTGCAGTCGAAAATATTTCAGTTTTACGAGTTGGTATAGTTGTATTTGCTGGGATCATAACTGTCATTACTCCACCCAAAGTCTCAATACCAAGGCTAAGCGGTGTTACATCAAGCAACAGGACGTCGCTTACATCGCCAGCAAGTACACCACCTTGAATTGCGGCACCAACTGCAACAACTTCATCTGGATTAACATTTTTGGATGGTTCTTTGCCGAAGAAATTGCGTACAAGTTCTTGAATCTTAGGGATACGTGTAGAACCACCGACTAAAATTACTTCGTCTATTTGATTTGGAGTAAGCTTTGCATCTTTTAATGCTTTTTCAACAGGTCCGAGCGTTCTTTCGAAAAGATCAGCGCACAGACTTTCAAATTTTGCGCGAGTAATTGTAATATTCAGATGCTTAGGACCATCTTGAGTAGCAGTAATGAAAGGCAAATTAACATCAGGTTGCATCATTTGTGAAAGTTCAATTTTTGCTTTTTCTGCAGCTTCACGCAAACGTTGCAAAGCCATTGGATCTTTACGCAAATCTACGCCTTCAGTCTTCAAAAACTCATCGGCGAGATAATCGATTAATCTTTGATCGAAGTTGTCACCACCAAGATGAGTATCACCGTTAGTAGATTTAACTTCGAACACACCATCACCAATTTCCAATATTGATATATCAAATGTACCACCGCCAAGGTCATAAACTGCAACAGTCAAGTTTTTGCCTTTTTTATCCAAGCCATAAGCTAAAGCAGCAGCAGTTGGCTCGTTGATTATGCGGCGCACTTTAAGCCCAGCGATTTCACCAGCATCTTTTGTAGCTTGGCGTTGAGCATCGTTAAAATATGCTGGTACGGTGATAACTGCTTCTTCAACTTTTTGACCTAAGTAATCTTCAGCAGTTTGTTTCATTTTTTGCAAAATCATTGCAGAGATTTCAGGTGGCGAATATTTACGACCGTCAATATCTACTCTGACAGTTTGTCCATCTTCTGATGGCACAACAGTGTAGGGCACCATTTTAATCTCTTCATCAACCTCGCTCATACGGCGACCCATGAAACGCTTGATTGAATAAACAGTATTCTTTGGATTAGTAATTGCTTGACGTTTAGCTGCTTGCCCTACTAATCTTTCACCTGTCTTTGTAAAACCAACTACAGATGGCGTAGTACGGCTCCCTTCTGCGTTGGCAATTACAACAGGTGTAGAACCCTCCATAACTGCTACGACTGAATTGGTAGTTCCTAAATCAATCCCAATAATTTTTCCCATAAATATACCTCCTTTTGGTATGTATTTTTGTCATATTAGACATTTAGTCTCATATATTGCGTCATATTGACGTAATTTTTAAGTTTTTCAAATCCAAAGTTCACATTACAGAAATCGTGCCAAAAACACATTCATTCGAATATGTATGTTATACTTAACGCAAAACTGTTTGAATTTAAAGGAATTTTGCTACTATGAAAAGGAAAGTATTCTTTTTGGGTTCGGATTTGTGTGAATAATATTGAAATGGAGTTTTTATAAATCCATTTTGTAATGGGATAAGAATTTTGGAACTTTTCTCTTAAAATTGTATCGAAAAATTCTATCCAAAATTGGAATAAATTATCGAAAAGCAAAATTTGCAAAAAGCGTTTTGTATCAGTGTTATTAAAAATAATATTAGAATTATAATTTACTCCAATAACAAAATCTTGCGAAAATTGCCATTCAAATCCACCACTATGAAGATATCCGAATTTGAACTTTTCATCAAACTTATTTTGGAGTTGCTGCAATCGTTGATTTGCTGAGAGAACTTCGAAGTCAATTCTTTGCCAATTTATTGCAGCTTCGTGATTTAAAAGTAGCTCTCCTGCTTTTGAGATAACATAACCATAACCATTTTTCAGACCAAAACCAAAACCCCAACCGTCTAATGTAAGTTTGCCTATAGTAATTACCTTAGGCTTAAAATGATTAGAGCTGTTATCAATATATGCAAATTGAGATGAATGAGAAACTATATTTGGGTTGTCGAAGTATCTTTTTCTATGGAAACCGTAAGATAATTTTGTTGAATAGGAAGTCGAGAGTTTTTCTATAAAATCATCATTAAAAGAAAATTTTACAGGTCCATATGAAATTATGACAATATTTCTGCTTTTTGAAGTATCACCTATGTTAAAATAAATATCAGTAAGCTCGCTTAATGAATAAATTTTATTAGCTTTACTATCAAAAAGACATGAAAATGCAATGACTAGTTATAAAACCTTTTTCATCATAAGAGTAAAGTTAAATTAAATAAGCGATAATTTCAAAGAAAAAAATTGGAAATTGCTTTTCAAATATCTAAATTTGTATGATATTATTTAAAATAAGATAATTTAAATATGAAAATAAAACTTGTAATTTTGCTATTAACATTTTCATTTATTTTATTTGCTTGTAAGAGCACTGACAATTTTGATACCAGAGATGCAGAAAGTGTTTTTAAAAAAGCTGTGGAATATTACGAAAATGAGAATTATTTAGAGGCACGTAATTTATTTGAAATGATAAAGTTACAATATTCAGCTACAGAATGGGCTGATGATGCTCAATATTATTTAGGTGAAATAGCATTTAAACGTAAGGAATATATATTAGCAGCATTTAGCTATAATCAGTTAAGAAGAAGTTACCCTGGCAGTATTTATTCCAAAATTAGTTTGTATAAAACTGCACTTTCATTTTACGAGCTATCTCCAAAATTTGATCGCGACCAAGAATATACTAAGAAAGCTATTCAAGCATTTCAAGAATATCAATACATTTATCCAGACGACTCTCTTTATAATGAGGCTGGTAATAAAATAAACGAGCTTCGCAATAAACTTGCTTACCGTGATTTTTTTACTGCTGGTTTGTATAGAAAGTTAGATAGCCCCCATTCAGCCCTGATTTATTACAATACTGTAATTAAAAATTATAACGATACAGAATATTATGAGCCATCGTTTCTTGGCAAAATCGAAGTACTCATTGAAATGGAAAAATATGATGAAGCAAAGAGCACAATTCAAGCATATAAGAAAAATTTCACAAACGGCAAATTTTTAAAAGAAATAAGTGAATTAGAAAAAAAACTTAATTAATATTTAAAAGATATTTATTTACAATTTCTTACATCATTCATTTATCAAATATCAGCTATATTGTATAATTCTTTATTTGACAATATTTTATGTCTAGTATTATCAATGATATAATAGATTTTGTTGATAAACAAAGCGAACAAAGCGAACTGTTACTAATAAATGGTTGCTTTGGTATTGGTAAATCTTATATTTTAGAACATTTTAAGAATGAACTATACAATAGGAACAATAATTTTGTCATATATGATTATCAACATTACAAGCAGAATGAATACTTGCATGAATTTGTTTACAGTTTTGCAATGTCCTGTTTTGAACCAACAAACATAGATCCAAAAGAAACCTTTATAAATCGAAATAGATTTCACGAACTTTTATACAAATTTAGCAATGAAAACAAAAACATTTACAATTTAATCATAACTTTCAATAAATTAAAAAACTTACCACAATTTATTACGGATAGTTCAGTAAATTTTACATTTTCTGAATTGCAAAATGCAAAAGAGTATCTTTCTAAAGATGAATATGATATAACATTTAATAATAAAGAGTTAGCAGCCGAATCTTTTATAGTTGATTTGTTTTACAGACATTTTGATATAGGAAGACCTATCAAAAAGCATTTCCTCTTTATTATTGATAATTATGACTCAGTTGCAGGGACAATTAATGACTGGATTTTTAACGAACTGATTAACCTATTAAATTGTTATTTCAATAATTTAAAATATTTTACTTCACAAAATTTTCCAAATGTAAAAATTTGCGAATTATTTAATTTTAAATTCATCATTGCGAGCAGAGAATATTTCGAAATTTCAAGCTCTAATGTTAAACAAACAACAATAACACTAAAGCCATTTGAAAAATACGATATAATAAGATATTTCTTGAATAAGAATATTGATATTCAAGAAAGTTTGGATTTTATTTATTCTTTTACAAATGGCATACCATTTCTTTTAAATTTGGTTTCAGAAGCTGTATTATTAAGTGATGGAGAAATAAGCGATTACTCACAAATTGAGAGTATAGCAGTCCAAAGGGCATTCAATTATTTAACTGAGACACAAAAAGATTATCTTCGTGCAGCTTCATTTTTAGATGAATTTGATGAAGAGGCTCTTGAATTCCTGCCGCTTATCAAAAATAACTACAAAAAAGCATATAATTTTTTATATAATAGCAATGAATTCTGTGAAAAAATACATAACAACAAAATTTCAGTAAAGAAATTTATAAGATATTTAATAATCAGAGACTTAAGAAATGAATCTCCCACAACAGCCAAAAATTTCGAACTAATTAGTGAACTTTATAAAAATTACAATAACTTATTTAAAGTGTTCGACCCAGAAGAACGAAAAATTATAAGAATGCTTGCTTATTTTAAATGCTTCGATAAAATTTTTGCAATTGAAGAAGTGTTTGAAAGCGATGCCGCAGCAGCAAGAAAAATCATTGATAAGTACCCAATACTCTTCGTCGAGCGAAATGGCTTATACTTTGTAGAAGAAAAAATTTCCAACGCTGTAAGGTCACTTGAAGAATTAAGTCAAACGGAACTTTATGAAACAACTTTGCCAAAAATTCAGAGCTCGTGGTCAAAATATGTTGATATTTTAAAAAAAGAATTAAGTACTAACTATGAGGAATTGAATAAATTAACTAAAAATCTTGAACATCTTAAACACCAAGAAACCGAGTTAAAAATTGAATGTGCTAAACTTGAGTCTGATTTAGCATTGCTATCAAGAGAAATCACAGAAGTAGAAATCTTACTTCAAAAATACAAGCACGATACAAATTTGTTCTATATTGTAATCCCCTTAATTGTTATTTTATTTTTCTTAATCAATGATATTTATAAATTTATAATTTTCGATTTCATCTATTCAATTATTATAATTGTATTAGCTGCCTTGCTATCGATAAATCGCATAATTATTTTTATTAATTTGAAGAAAAATAAAGGAAGTTTTAATAAAATAAAGAGTGTTTTTGAAGAATTGAGAAGTAAAAAAGAAGAAGTTGTAAAAAAACTTGATTTTTTGAAAAATCAAAAGCAGTTAATAATTGAAAATATTAATATTTACGACAATTTGATTAATAAACTTCAGCAAGAAATCGATTTAATTAAATTTAAGATTAATAATAAGTTTTATTATGAACAAAATTAACGACAATTTTCTCACGATTATAAACTTATTTTCAAATTTTAGAATATTTCAGCAAACCCAAAACATCCTTGAAAATAATAAATTCAATTTTAGTATTAAAAACTTAAATGCATCACTTAAAAGTATTTACGTCTCGTCAATTTTTAATCAACAAAACAGACATTTTATAATACTTTGCGAAGATAACAAGTCTGCTGAAAATTGGTATGATGATTTACTGCAAATTGTCAATGAAGATCATATTTCGATACTTAAAGAGCACAAAAAAAGGACTCTTGAGGCAGAGTTAAGTGTCAATTTGTCACACTTAGTTGATGGATTAAATAAAATTTTGGAGCAATATTCAACTATCACTATAATTACAAAGGACATTTTATATAAAAAAGTACCTGATAAATGGCAAATTTTAGATAATAAAACTTATTTAAAAGTTGGTAGAGAAATTAATTATAACGAATTTATACATCACGTAATGCTATCTCACCAGGCTGAGAAACAAATATTTCCCTTTGAAAACCTCT
>DAIPLL010000069.1:0-7099 GCA_036769265.1 Kapaibacterium sp. (SeqCode) | reverse complement strand
ATATCATTGTACAATGCAAAAGAAGATGCTCTTACAGTCCTGCCCTCTGTTGATTTGCGTACATCAAGTGTAATAGTTAATCGGTTCAATAAAAATCCTGATATCTCAGACGAGGAGCTTTTCGAGGGTCTCCTGCTTGATGAAGCTCAAATCTTAATTATTCTTTATTCAACAACTCGCCGACAGCATGCCTTAGAGGCGAAAACATCGGCAAAATACTGTTTACGCAGTGAAGAGCGGTTCGAAAAAGTAAGCGGCTTGCGCCAAAACAAATACCTCGGCGACAGATACGATATTTATCAGCGATTAGTTCTTACGCACAAGCATTGGCATTTTCAGGCAATAGGCAACAAAAATTTGGGCGAACTCCATTTGTTCGAGTTCTACAGCTTTGGTGCAAAATACGAATCAAATAAATTTAAGCTATTTCTTGGCGACTTCAATGCAAATTTTGGCTGCGGGAATTTGCTCTGGCAAGGCTTTTCGCTTGGCAAAGGTGGAGATTATATTTCAGCGGCACAGCCATATAAAAACAGCATAAAGTTGAATACGTCTTCATCACAGGTGGATTTCTTTCGCGGTGTCGCACTCGAAAAAGTTTTTAATGTTGGAATTTTCGATGTTTCTACCAATCTTTTTTTTTCGAGCTTTGCAAGACCTGCCAATATCGATACAGCAAAAAAAATTGCAACCTCAATATACACAAGTAACTACTTTCGCACACAAACTGAAATTCGCAAAAAAAATGCACTTTTGGAATATGCTCAAGGAGCTAACTTTGTTATTAGTTACAAATATTTGAATATAGGTTTCACCTATTTCGATATTCAATACGATTTCCCATTAAAAAGTTCTTCGAGCCGAGCGTTCAGTGGTAAATATTCTAATTTATTCTCTACATTCGTAATTATAAACTTGCAGAATGCGACATTTGGCGGCGAATATTCATTTTATGAAATGAAATATCCCGCAGCAAAAGTGTTTTGGCGTGCTAAAAATGATAATTTCGAAATTGTTCAGCATTATCGAAATTATCACGCAAAGTATAGAAGCTTTTTTGGCTATAATTTTGGCGAAAGTTCAACAGCCGCAAACGAGGAAGGATTATATACCGGAATTAAAGCTAAATTTAGCAAAAATCTTATAAGTGAGGCATATATTGACTTTTATCGCTCTCACATGCGAACTTATTCTGTTGAAAAACCCATAAAAGGTTACGATTATACCTTTAAGCATACATATAGAAACAAGCACTTAGGCGAATTTTTTCTTAAAATTAAAAGCGAAGCAAAAACAGATGGTTTCAAACCCAAAGGGGCATCAAATCAAACTATTTACAATTTAATGCGAAATGATGTTCGTTTTGAATATGAACGCAAAATTTTGCGCAATTTAAACATTACGTTTCGATTAGATGCAACGGATGTTTATTTCGAGCAAAAGAAACCTTGCGAAAATGGGAAAGCAGGTTTCATTGAGCTTAATTACAATATATTCAGCAATTTATCACTTTCGGGTAGAATTTCAGTATTTCAAACCGATAGCTATTCATCGGCAATTTGGCACTATGAATATAGAATGCCCACTTCAATTTTTTCGAATGCACTATACGACGAAGGTTCGCGGCTTCTTTTGCGTACTAGATATTCACCAATACCGCAAATCCATATTTATTTTGCCTATACTCGCTTGCATAAACCAAAACTTGATAAATTAGGGAGCTCTTACGACCAAATAAACAGCAACAAAGATAACAGGATTTATTTATTGCTTAATATAAAGTTATAAATCATAAAAAATTATTAACAAATTAAAAATCTCTTAAAAAAATATTGTAATTTATAAATCCTTTTATATCTTTGTATTTTGTTTAACTATTGACTTTTAAATCTAAACAATAAGGAGAGTTAAATGGCAGAAGAGAAAAAGTTTGTACCATTTGTTCCTTCCGATAGCAATATGTCCGAAATGACAGTGCGGGCGCTAATACTCGGCTTGATTATGGCTGTGGTGCTTGGCGCTGCAAATGCATACTTAGGACTTAAAGCTGGTATGACAATTGCTGCAACATATCCCGCAGCTGTAATCGGTATGGCATTGCTCAAAGCAATGCGCGGCTCGATTTTAGAAGAGAACTTTGCACGTACTGTTGGTTCAATCGGCGAATCTGTTGCAGCAGGAGCAATTTTCACATTGCCTGCATTCTTTATTGCTGGCATCTGGAAACCGTTTTTCACAACATCAAACTACATTACTGCATCTCTAATATTGGTCTTCGGCGGTATCTTGGGTATTATGTTTGTTGCTTTGCTTCGCCGTGTAATGGTCGAAGATAAAGAATTGCCATATCCTGAATCAGTCGCTGCTTCCGAGATCCACAAATCCGGTCAGAAAGCTGGTGGCAACAGTAAATTCCTTTTCGGTGCTATGGGGCTTGGCGGTTTAATTAAATTATTAGGTGAGTTCAAAGTATTTCCCACAATTTGGGAAAAATTTGTTTCATTCGGCAGGCAAACTGTAACTGGCACAACTTTCACTGGCGATGGCGGCATAGTGCTCAGTAGCCCTGCTGTTTCACCTGCTTATATGGGCGTTGGTTATATCATCGGTCCGAAGCTTGCGGCTTTGAACTTTAGTGGTGGTTTAATTGCCTGGGGACTTCTAACACCGATTATATATTATTTTATTCACCCATTCCTTGATTATCAGCAGTGGATTGCTCTTTTGATGCAAACTCGTGGCTGGGATTTACAAGTCACAACAGAACGTGTTAATAACCCAATGTTCCAAATGACTGAAGTTTGGAAATATATCGTTCGCCCAATTGCAATAGGCGGTATGCTTGTTGGTGCTGGATACACTCTTTTCCGTATGCGTAAGAGCCTCTCGGCTGGTATAGCTCGTTCAGTAAGCGACGTTAAAAAAGCAGCACAAGGCAGCAGCGTCGTTGCTGATAGAATCGATAGAGATATTCCTTTTACTTGGGTTATGATTGGTATTGCGATTGTAGCAATTGCTACTTTCTCTATCACATTCTTCATTTTCAACACATCGATGTTGGTTGCGATTGTTTCAGCAACATTGCTTATAATTCTTGCATTTTTCTTCGCAGCAGTCTCGGGCTACCTTGTTGGTATTATGGGTTCGAGTAATAATCCTATTTCGGGGCTAACACTTACCGCTCTTGTTGTTACAGCATTGATTTTAGTTGCATTGGGTGTTACTGCTGAAACTGGCGGTGTTGCTGCTGTGCTCGGTGTTGCGGCGATTGTTTGCGTTTCGGCGGCTGTTGCTGGTGAAATGTTACAGGATTTGAAAGTTGGTCACATCCTTGGCGGGACTCCTTGGAAAATGCAGGTGGGCGATATAATTGGCGTGCTACTATCGGGCTTGGTGATGTTTATGGTGCTTTCTTTCTTGAATGATGGTGATATTGCAAAAGGCTTGAAAGAAGGTTACGAAGGCGGTTTCGGCAGCAAATCGCTTGCTGCTCCGCAGGCAAGCTTGATGGCAATACTTTCGAAAGGTATAGTTGGCGGTCAAATGGCATGGCCACTCATAATCGTTGGTATGCTTATGGGCTTCGGCTTCATTTTGATGCAAGTACGTAGCCCTATGCTTGTTGCTGTTGGTATGTACTTGCCGCTCGAGACAACTTTTGCCATTTTCATCGGCGGCTTGATTAAAGGAGTTGTCGATATGATTAACGAAAATCGCGGCTACAACGATTACCAGAAAGCACGTGTCGAAAATGTCGGTGTGCTCCTTGCATCTGGATTGATTGCTGGCGAAGCCCTGATGGGGCTCATCTTCGCTGGGTTTGCTGTGTTCGATATGTTCGCACCTGCGATATTCCCCGGTGCATCCTTCTTAATCAGCATTCTGGTAGTCCTCTTTGTTGCTTATATTTTGGTTGGTATCCCTGTTCGCAAAGCTGGCGATCCAAATGAACCTGCTGCACCATCTGGTATGTAATAGATTGTTTCACTTTCAAAACAAAGGTAGCTTCCTGCCAGGAGGCTGCCTTTTTTTTTATTTAATGATATGGTTTATACACGTTTATTTTATACTATTGCGAAGTGCTTGGATTGACCCACTAAGAATGACTAGGCAGAGAGAAATATTTGCCGACATAGTTTCTACAAGAGTACTAAACCTATTATAAATCTTACATTTATTAAAAATTCTTAACTAAATATTTTTAAAACACATTCGTGTATAATTAAAAAATTCTATGCAAGTTTTATGAAAAGACTTATTCTACTTTTTTTACTTGTTTTTCAATTTTGTGTTTTAAATGCTCAAAATTGGAATGCTCAAAGCGGGCATTTGTATGACGTTTGCTTCGTTCACGATACTGTTGGTTGGGCTGTTGGGGTTACAGGTCGAGTAATTCATACAACCGATGGTGGTATTAATTGGTTGCATCAACCGAGCAGTACAAGCTATGACTTAATGAGCGTCTTCTTTATCAACACTAATACAGGTTGGGCAGCCGGCGACGCAGGAACAATTCTTAAAACTACAAATGGCGGTGCTTCCTGGAGCTTGAAACAAACGGGTAAAAACTATCGTATCAATTCAATCTATTTTGCTAATAATTCAATTGGTTGGGCGGTCGGAAGCAACGGCACAATACTTAAAACTACTAATGCTGGCGAAAGCTGGTTCTCTCAGTCCACGGGATTAAACTATATTTTTTACAGAGCATTTTTCATTAATGCAGACACTGGTTGGGTTGTTGGTTCTTACGGTGCTATTTTACGTACCACAAACGGCGGTGTAAACTGGAGCTTGCAATCAAGTGGTACGAACCTGTGGCTATATTCTGCGTTCTTCCTTAATGCAAATGTCGGATGGGTCGCTGGTAGTAGTGGCTTGTTGCTTCGCACTACTAATGGCGGCGCCACTTGGACGCAAATTCCAAGTGGCACAAGCTTTACTATCAACTCAATTTTTTTTCTTAACAACAATATTGGTTGGATTGCTGGCGAAAATGGCGTGATTAATCGTACTCAAAACGGTGGTTCCAGCTGGATTACTCAAACAAGTGGCACATTAAACTTCCTTCGTAAAATTCAATTCACAAACAGCAACATTGGCTACTCTGTTGGAATCAATGGAGTTATACTAAAAACTACTTCCGGTGGCTCTACTTGGTTTAGTCAAGCTGCAAATATCACTCAATCATTATACAAAATAAACTTTGCAAATACCAACTATGGCTGGATTTCAGGTAGTAGCGGAGCTGTCCTTAAAACAACAAATGGCGGTGCAAGCTGGTTTTCCTTGACAACTGGTACTAACAACCATTTATACGGAATTTGTTTTATTAATGAATCAACTGGTTGGGTCGTTGGCGAAAATCGCAAAATACTTAGAACCACTGATGGCGGAATAACTTGGCAAAATCAATCTATTTGGACAAGCGGACATCTCTACGACGTCCATTTCCTGAATTCAAATTTTGGCTGGGCTGTCGGCGAAAGCGGTCGTTTAATGCGTACAACCAACGGTGGTTCTAACTGGACCTTGCAAACAAGCGGCACTACTAATAACCTTCGCGCTGTGCATTTCGTAAGCATCGATCGTGGCTGGGTTGTCGGTGATGGAAGCAAAATATTATTCACAATCAATGGCGGAATAAGTTGGAATACTCAGTTTGTTCCTTCAAATGCCAATTTGTATGATGTTTATTTTATTAATCAAACCACTGGTTGGGCTGTCGGCGATCAAGGTGTTATTTTTAAAACTACTGATGCTGGATACAATTGGACGCAAATTCAAAGTAATGTTTCGCAAAAACTTAATAGCGTCGTTTTTGTTGATGATAATATTGGCTGGATTGCCGGTGCTTATGGCTTGATTATGAAAACCACAAACGGTGGACAGACCTGGACACAAGAGCAAACTGGAACAACATCAGAATTGTTTGCTATTGCCTTCGTAAATGCAAATTCTGGATTTGCTGTTGGGGATGGTGGTGCTGTCTTCAAATACAATAACAACATTTTCTACCAAAAACCAAATTTGAATTCTCCAAGTAATAATTCTTCGCAGTTGTGTTTTATACCAGCTTTCAGCTGGAGTCGTAATTTAAATGCTCGATATGATCGATTGCAAATTTCTAAGTATTCTGATTTTTCGGTTTTGCATTTTAATGATACAACCTCTTCTGAAAGCTTAACATTGCCTTTTGCTCTCGCTCTTGATACTAACACAACTTATTACTGGCGTGTAAAGTCTTACTCGCAAACAGGTGACTCCACTGACTGGTCCGATGTTTTTAGCTTTACTACTCAAAGAAAACTTCTTGCTCCGGCTCTCCTTGCACCTGCAAACAACTCTGCAAATATATCCACAAGCCCCCAATTTAGCTGGCAAGCTGTCCAGGGTGCCGATTTCTACATAATTAATATCGCTACAAATAGCAACTTTCAAAATATAATAAAAAATGATACAGTTTTTACCACAAGTTATTCTCTCAGCTCAAATTTGAGTAATAATACAACTTATTATTGGCGAGTTCGCTCAGTCAATAATTGCCAGAGTAGCGATTGGTCGGCTGTATTTGTTTTTACTACTGTTGCTTCTGTTTCACCTCAAGTTACTGGTAGCATTCTTTATGCAAACTCTCAACAAACCCCTATGAATAATTGCGTTGTGTTGCTCAAAAATGCTAATAATGTTTTGGTTGGTGCTGGAGTAACTTCTTCTGATGGCAGCTTTTCGATCCCAAATGTCCCTGATGGCTCTTATAATATCGAAATTATTACTAGTAAATTATCTGGCGGACTTAATCTTTTGGACGTTCTATTAGTCAGACGTTTTATTTCTGGGCTAATCAGCAATTTATCTCCCATTCAATTGAAAGCTGCTGATGTTGATAATAGCAACTCTGTTAATATACTCGATGTTCTTAAAATGCGTCAAAAAATATCGGGCATAAATGTTCCTTCTTGGCGAACGCAAAATTATGTTATTCATCCATCTACAATCAATGTAATAAATGGCAATGCTCAGATTAATATTCAAGCTTTATGCGTCGGACCGAGTGCGTTGCTGCAAGTTTTTTTTGACACAAAATCGCGTGAAATTG
>DAIPLL010000011.1:1202-20523 GCA_036769265.1 Kapaibacterium sp. (SeqCode) | reverse complement strand
GTTATCAATCTATAATTGTACCGTTGTTTGTCTTATCAATTATTTTCAGTTTAGTAATTTCCATTTTCTTTGCAAGAAGTATTACAAATCCACTTGTAAGGCTAAAACAAGCAACAATTAAGCTTGCAAGTGGAGATTATAGGATTAAAGTTAAAGTTGAATCAGAAGATGAAATTGGGGATCTGGCAAATTTTTTCAACAAAATGGTTGAAAATATATCAGCTGCAAATGAAACGATTATGAACCAACAACAGAAACTGCACGCACAATATAATGAATTAAAAGAAATTAATGCAATGAAAGATAAATTTTTCTCCATCATAGCCCACGATTTGAAAAATCCAATGAGTGCATTTATGGGTGTATCGAGCTTTTTAGCGCAAACTTTTCATGAGCTTAGTCAAGAGGAATTAAAAGAATTTTTGGATGATGTTAATAACTCAGCTAAACAGCTTTATGAGCTTTTGGAGAATTTGCTGATGTGGTCGCGCTCGCAACGTGGTTTGATACATTATCATCCAGCAAATCAAAATTTACGGCAAATTCTTAATAACAACATTGATTTAATTAAAATGAATGCAGAAAATAAAAAGATATCATTAAGTTATGATATAGATGGAGATTACGAAGTTTATGCCGATGCAAATATGCTAAATACTATAATAAGAAATCTATGCACAAACGCTATAAAGTTCACGCACGAAGGTGGTTCAGTTAAAATAATATGCCGCAATAATAATGACGGTTTTTGTCAAATAAGTGTTAAAGACACTGGTGTTGGTATTCCGGAAGAGAATTTAAAGAATTTGTTTAATTTGCAAAACAGCATCTCAACCACAGGGACAAAACAAGAAAGCGGAACAGGGCTTGGACTAATTCTTTGCCATGAATTTGTGCAGCGTCATGGTGGAAAAATTTGGGTTGAAAGCACTGTCGGAGTTGGAACAACTTTCCATTTTACCATACCATTAGCAAATAAAGATATTTTAATCGGAGCAAAACAGAATGAAAACTAATATTCTTTCGCAAATAGATAGCAATCAATTCAAAGATTTTATATTCCAAAATTCGTCAGATGTTTTTTGGATTTTAAATAATGAACTTAAAACAATATTAATAAGTCCATCAATAGAGCATCTTACGGGATATACTTTGGACGAATATTTAAATTTAAATATTGAACAAAAACTCACGAAAGCATCTGTTGATAAATTACATAATCTATTTTCCAATTTGAACGGCTCTGATAAATTCAGCAATTTATTTATTGAATACATTGCCAAAGACGGTAGCATAGTCCCAGCCGAAGTAAGTGGAATTATTGTAAGAGATTACGATGGTAGTATTAAGTTTATTTATGGAATTAGCGTAGATATTAGCGAAAAAATTAATTTGGAGCAAGAGCTATTAATTGAAAAGCAAAAAAACGACGAAGCAAGAAAATTTAAATCAATTATTCTTGGTGTTATAGGACATGAGTTCAGAACACCACTGGTTGGGATTTTGGGATTTACTAAGATGCTTGCAAATAATACTAAAAATGAAGATGAAAGAGAAATGCTAAATTATATATATCAATCTGCTCAAAGACTTAATTCAACTTTGAACTCAGTTGTAACACTCGCAGCTTTAGAAACCAATCAACTTGAAATCAAAAGCAACGAAATTGACCTTATGGAGCTTATTTATAACCTTTATCAATCATTTGAACCAATAGCTAAAAATAAGAATATTTCTTTCGACATTAACATAAAAAATAATTCAACAAAAATTACTTTCGACGAAAATTGTCTTCACCAAATACTTTACAATTTAATTGATAATGCAATTAAATTTACAGAAAAAGGGCGTGTTTTCGTTGATTGTAGAATTGTTGAAAAAGAAAATTCAAGAAAATATATAGAATTTATAATTCAAGATACAGGAATTGGAATTAAGCCAAGCAAATTCAGCACAATATTTGAACCTTTTAGACAAATTAGCGAAGGCACTCAAAGATTTTACGAAGGTTTAGGATTGGGACTTACTGTAACAAAAAAATTAGTTGAAAAACTTAACGGTACGTTGGAGGTCAAGAGCAAGCTGAATGAAGGCTCGATTTTTACTGTTTGCCTACCAATTGAATAATTTTTTTTAATAATAGGTCAATATTTTATAATTTGCTTTTTTATTGAAAATATTTTGGAGCAATTATTATGTTCTATTTTATTTTAGCTTTATTATTAACTATTGGAATCCAAAACAATATGTCTGCACAAACATTACCCACACGCGATCAAATCCCAGATAAATATAAGTGGGATTTGACGCATATTTACAAAACTGATGCTGATTGGGAACAAGATTATCAGGCACTTTCGAAAGATATTTCGACAATGGCAAAACACAAAGGCAAAGTAACAAAATCAGCAAAAAATCTATTAAATGCACTTCACGATTATTATTCACTCGAAAAAAGACTGATGAAGCTATATTTTTATAGTTCTATGGCAAGAGATTTGGATGTTACAGACGGCAAATATCAAGTGATGTACCAAAAGACACAACAGATTAGTAGTGATTTTTCAGCCGCTTCATCTTTCTTGATGCCTGAAATTATGGAAGCAAAAGAAGAAACTATTCGTAATTATATAAAGCAAGAAAAAGGATTGCAAATTTATGCACATACGCTTGATAATATGCTTCGTATGAAGAAGCATACACTTTCTGCAAAAGAAGAAGAATTACTTGCAAAGCTTTCACCTATAATGAGTATCCCAAATGAAACATACGGAATATTGAACGACGCTGAGCTACCATTCCCAACAATCAAAGATGACAAAGGCAATGACGTGCAGATTTCGCACGGGAGATTTCGTTCTTCGCTTTATTCAAATGATAGAGAATACCGCAAACGTATTTACAAAGCATATTATGAACCGTATAAACAACTAATAGGCACTTTTGCGACCCTTTATAATGGCAGATTAAAAACAAGAATGATAAATTCAGAAATTCGTAAGTTCAATTCTCCACTTGAAGCCGCTCTTTATGAAGATAACATCCCAGTGGACGTTTATGAAAGTCTTATTAAAGCTACCCACGATAATATTAAATCGCTACACCGTTGGGCTGAAATTAAAAAGCGTGTAATGAAAATAGACGAGCTGCATCCCTATGATACATATGCTTCGCTTTTCCCATCCACAACAAGAGAATATACTTTTGATGAAGCAAAAGAAATCGTCCTCAAAGCACTTGAACCATTAGGCGAGGAATATCAATTAGCTTTGAAAAAATGCTTTGATAATCGCTGGATAGATGTTTATGAAACAAAAGGTAAAAGAAGCGGAGCTTACTCAAATAGTTGCGGTTGTGGAGTGCATCCATATATTTTACTGAACTGGAATAACACTCTCGATGATATGTTTACACTTGCACACGAGTTGGGACATAATATGCACTCATATTTTACTGAGCTGAAACAGCCATATCATTATGCAAACTATTCGATTTTTGTTGCAGAAGTTGCTTCAACAACAAACGAAGCATTGCTATTAGATTATTTGCTCGAAAATGCACGCTCGAAAGAAGAAAAAGCCGCATTAATTGAGAAATTCCTTTTAAACATACAGCAAACTTTTTTCCGTCAGACACAATTTGCGGAATTCGAAAAAATCACACACGAACGTGCTTTGAAAGGCGAGATGATGACAGCAGATGATCTTTCGAAATTATTCGGTGAGCTTTATCAACAATATTGGGGACCTGCAATGGTTACCGATCCAGAAGAAAATATATCCTGGGCAAGAATTCACCATCTGACAAAATATAATTTCTATGTTTTTCAGTATGCAACTGGTTTTGCTGCTGCTCAGGCATTTGCTGAAAACATTAAAAAACAAGGCAAGCCAGCTATTGATAAATACCTTGAGTTCTTGTCATCAGGGAATTCGCTATATGGTATTGAGGTGCTTAAAAGAGCAGGTGTTGATATGACAACCCCCGAACCAATAAACAAAACTTTACAAAAGATGAACAAATATTTGGATGAATTAGAAAAATTATTAGCTAATTAATTTGTTGATAGAATCAAAGTAAATCCGATAAGCTAAAAACTTATCGGATTTTTTACATTAACGAAAATTTTATAAAAAGTTTTGGTAAATTGCAATTTTAAAATCAACTAATGGTGCAAAAGTGAAAGTATTAGTTACTGGTGCAACAGGTTTTATTGGAAGCCATGTAGCTGATAAGTTGCTTGCAAAAGGTTACGATGTCCGTTGTATAGCTCGCAAAACAAGTAATTTACGTTGGCTCGATGGGAAAAATTTTGAAATTGTTGAAGCCAGTTTAGATAATCCAGAAAGTTTAATTAAAGCAGTTGAAGGTGTCGATTATGTGTACCACGTTGCCGGGCTTACTTTCGCAAGAAATTATGAAGAGTTTCTCAAAGGTAATCGTGACGCAACAGCAAATTTAATTTCAGTTGTAGAAAAACATGCTCCAAATATAAAGAGATTTCTGTTTGTTAGTAGCCAAACTGTCGTTGGTCCAGCTAAATCGCTTTACGAACCAGTTGATGAAACAACTCCACGAAATCCTATCACTTCTTACGGAAGAAGCAAAAAAGAGGCAGAAGATGTTGTTCTTTCATATAAAGACAAAATCCCATTCACTATTGTGCGTGCACCTGCTGTTTATGGACCGAGAGATACCGCAATCTATGATATTTTCCGCACAGTAAAAATGGGACTTGGAACTATGGTTGGCTTTCGAGATAAATACATTAGCTTAATTCATTCAGAAGATTTGTCTCGTGGTATAATAGAAGCAGCTGAAAGCGAAAAAACTAAGGATGAAATTTACTTTGTATCAAGCGAAGAGTTTTACACTTGGAAACAGCTTATTAATATAATTGCCGAAAAAATGAATAAAAAATTTGTTTTAAAGATACGATTACCGCATTTTATTGTGTTGACTGTTGCTGCAATATCAGAATTTTTAGGTAAGTTTTCAGATAAGCCGCCTGTTTTCAACTATGAAAAAGGAATAGATTTTATTCAAGATTATTGGATATGTTCAACAGAAAAAGCAAAGCGTGATTTTGGTTATCGCCAGATGATGAGTATAGAAGATGGTATGCAGAATACAATAGAATGGTATAAACAGAACAAATGGTTATGAGAAGGTTTTATCCAATATTAATTATTGCAATATGCATTATAACGCTTATTGTATCAGTAATAATTTTTATTATCAATTTAAAGAATGTATCCATAAGCAATAAATTAACGACGTTAAATACAATTCAACTGATGGATACAGTCAAAATTTACACAAACAACAACGGAATACCCAAAATTGTTGCTAATAATGAACATGATTTATTTTTTGCAGTTGGCTATTATCAAGCAAAAGAGCGTCTTTGGCAGATGGACTTTGCTCGACGTGCAGGTAAAGGTAAACTCTCTGAAATATTTGGCGAAAAGACATTGAAATACGATTTATTTCTTCGTTCTTTGAATTTGGAACAAACAGTAAGAGAGACAAAAGATGTCTTGAGCAAGAAATCGCAATCAATTTTGCAAGCTTTTGCAGATGGAGTGAATTTTTATATTTATCAAAATCGTAGTAGATTAAGTTTTGAGTTTGGGTTGCTTTCTTATGAACCTGATGAATGGCAAATTGAAGATTGCATAATTATTAGTAAGATGATGGCTTTTGAGTTAAGTCTTGGATTTTACTATGATGTTGCTTTTGGTGGAATTGCGTACTCAATTGGTTTTAATAAAGCAAAAGGCTTAATACCGAGCTATCCAATAAATAGCCCTAATGTGCTGGATGAGTATGTTCGCCAAAGGAATTATGAAATACCAAAACTACCTCTTGATACAAACAATCAAGACACAATAGAGACGAAAGAAATAGTAAACAATGAAAATTTTCGCAATGCTTTTAGAAATATTTTAGAGACAAGAGAATTTTTAGGCATTAACGGAACTTCTGTTGGGAGTAACAGTTGGGCTCGCAAAAAGCATTTAAATAGGGAATCATCGGCGATACTTGCAAATGATCCACATTTGCCTATTGGCTTGCCTGCAAGATGGATACCTATGCATTTGCAATCAGATAGAATTAACGTCATAGGAATGATGATACCGGGTATCCCTTTGGTAATAGCTGGACGCAATGATAATATTGCTTGGGGAATAACCAATGTAATGCTTGATGATGTAGATTTTTTTGTTGAGAAAATTGATGAGCATAGCAAATTTTATTTTAATTCTGATAGTTTAAAAAAAGAAATTTTATATGTATTAGACACAATAAAAATTAAAGGAAAAGAAAACTACATTTACTATAAAAAATTTACCGAACGAGGACAGATAATTTCCGATAATCATATTTTTTATCAAGATGGCAAAAATGTAAATAAATATTTAAGTAAGTATGCTTTGACATTTAGATGGATTGGAAATGTAGCTAATGATGATTTCTTAAATATGTATAAGATTAACATAGCAAAAAATTGGGATGAGTTTGATGAAGCATTGCGTCTATGGAGTGCCCCTGCACTTAATTTTACCTATGCAGATAAGTTTGGCAACATTGGAATTGCACCGAGCGGTTTTGTGCCAATGCGTCAAGAAAGATGCAATCCAAATTTCCCTAATAATGCTTTCGAGAATGCAACTGGCTGGAATGGCATTGCCAAAGAAGGAGTTTTTGGCAAGCTGCTAAATCCCCCGAAGAAGTTCGTAGCATCTGCAAATAATCGCACTGCTGAAAATATGCCTTACCATATTACATCATTTTGGGAGCCACCTTCAAGAATAGAACGGATTGAAGAGCTAATTCTTCAAAGTGAAGAGTTTGGAGTTCGCGATGCACAATATATGCAAAACGACTTTTTCTCAATGTATGCCAAGCAAATGTTCAAATATGTTATTCCTATCATTGATAGATATTCAGAATTGCTTACCGATGAAGAGAAAAAAATATACGTTAAGTTTAAAAAATGGGATTTCATAGTAAGTACTGAAAGCATCGAGGCAACAATTTTTAATTTGTTTATAGAAAAATATCTTTATAACACTTTTTATGACGATTTAGGGGAAGGATTTTACAAAAAATATTTACTTTTAAGTGGAATTTCATTGAGACGACTTATGGAAATAACTCAAGATGAGTTGAGCGAATGGTTTAATAATGTAAAAACCCAAGAAAAGGAACGACGCGATTACCAAATTATAAAAAGTTATAAAGATGCCATAAAAAAAGCAAAAACTTTGTTTAAAACAGAAGATTTTTACCAGTGGAAATGGGGGAAATTACATACAATTACGTTTAAGCATAGTTTATCAGAAAGTGATTTATTAAAACCTGTTGTTACTGTTGGTCCATTCCCTATTGGTGGAAATAGCACAACAATTAATAACACTGAATACAAGATTTATGAAAAATATGAGACAGTTATCGCACCATCTATGCGGTTTATAGCAGATATGGATGAAGAAAATGTCTATGTTTCGCTACCTGGAGGAGTAAGCGGCGATCCACTAAGTCCAAATTATTCTAATTTAGTGCAAATTTGGCTAAACGGTGGTTATTTAAAAATACCTTTCAGTCGAGCAATTAGTGAAGATTACAAATTATCTGTAATTCTTGAACCGAAATTATCTGAATAAATAAAAAATAAAAATTAATTATATGCGATTTATTAAGTTTGTATGATTTAGAAACAAATAAATTTCTATTTCTTAATATTAAAAGGAGTTCATTAATGTCCAAAGACAAAAAGACAAAATCAAAAGCACCAAAGTATGTATATTATTTTGGTGGTGGCAAAGCTGAAGGCGATGCAAATATGAAAGAACTTCTCGGAGGGAAAGGAGCTAATCTTGCCGAGATGGTCAATATGGGTTTGCCTGTTCCACCAGGTTTTACAATTACTACAGAAGTTTGTACTTTTTACTACAAAAACGATAAAACATATCCGAAAGAGCTTTATAAACAAGTTGAAGAAGCTATAGCAAAACTCGAAAAAGAAATGGGTGCAAAATTTGCTGATCCAAAGAACCCACTACTTGTCTCGGTGCGTTCTGGTGCACGTGCATCAATGCCTGGTATGATGGACACAATTTTAAATTTAGGATTAAATGATATAACAGTTCAAGGTTTAATAGAACGTTCGGGAAATCCACGTTTTGCGTATGACTCGTACCGTCGTTTTGTTGCAATGTACGGTGATGTTGTACTCGAAATGAAGCCAGAAAACAAAGATGAAGAAGATCCTTTCGAAGTAATTTTAGAACGTAAGAAAAAAGCACGTGGTGTAAAACTCGATGTTGAACTTTCAGCCGAAGATTTAAAAGAATTAGTTGCAGAATTTAAGCAAGCAATAAAAGAACGCACTGGCAAAGATTTCCCAGAAGATCCAAAAGAACAACTCTGGGGTGCGATAGGGGCAGTATTCAATTCCTGGATGAATCCTCGTGCTATTGTTTATCGCAAGCTAAATAATATTCCAGAATCGTGGGGAACAGCTGTAAACGTTCAAGCAATGGTATTCGGTAATATGGGAGAAGATTCTGGCACTGGTGTTGCTTTCACACGTGATGCAGCAACTGGAGAAAATTATTTCTATGGCGAATTTCTAATGAACGCACAAGGCGAAGATGTAGTAGCTGGTATTCGTACCCCACATAAAATCGAACTTTTGAAGGAGATTGATCCTGAATCATACAATCAGTTAGAAAAAATTCGCAAGATTTTAGAAAAGCACTATCGCGATATGCTTGATATTGAGTTCACAATACAAAATAAGAAACTTTATATGTTACAATGCCGTGTTGGCAAACGCACTGCTATGGCGGCAATGAAAATTGCTGTTGATATGGTGAACGAAAAGCTTATTAAACCAAAAGAAGCTTTAATGCGAATAGAACCAGACCAATTAAATCAACTGTTACGTCCTGTTTTTGACTTGAATGAAAAGAAAAAAGCTCTTGCCGAAAAACGTTTAATTGCAAAGGGTTTGAACGCAGGACCAGGTGCTGCAACTGGTAAAATAGTTTTCAATGCAGAAGATGCAGTTGAAGAGGCAAAGAAAGGTGAAAAAGTAATTTTAGTACGTATTGAAACATCACCTGAAGACATCGCTGGAATGAATGCAGCTGAAGGTATTTTAACAGCTCGTGGTGGTATGACTTCTCACGCTGCACTGGTTGCTCGCCAAATGGGCAAAGTTTGTGTTGCAGGTTGTGGTGCATTAATTATTGATTATAAATCACGTATTTTGAAAGTTGAAGGTTCCGATACAGTTCTAAAAGAAGGTGATTGGATTTCAATTGATGGTTCAACAGGTGAAGTAATAGCTGGTAAAGTAGAAACAAAACCAAGCGAAGTAATCGAAGTGTTACTTCAAAAGACATTAAAACCAGAGGAAGCACCAACTTACCAAATTTATGAACAAATAATGAATTGGGCTGATGAATACCGTCGCTTGAAGGTTCGCACAAACGCTGATCAACCAGATCAAGCTTCCAATGCAGTAGCTTTCGGTGCAGAAGGCATCGGTTTGTGTCGCACAGAGCATATGTTCTTTGGTGAAGGTAAGATTGGACCGATGCGCGAAATGATTTTAGCAGATAATACAGAAGATCGCCGTAAAGCTCTAACAAAGTTGCTTCCATTGCAAAGGGCTGACTTCGAAGGTATTTTCGAAGCTATGGACGGTCGCCCTGTAACTATTCGTACAATTGACCCACCACTCCATGAATTTTTGCCACACGATGAAGCAGGACAGAAGCAGGTTGCAAAAGAAATGGGTATAGAGTTCAAGAAAGTTAAAGAAAGAGTTGAAGCTTTACACGAATTTAACCCAATGCTTGGTTTCCGTGGTTGCCGTCTTGGACTTATTTATCCAGAAATCACAGAAATGCAAGCAAGAGCTATATTTGAAGCAACTGTAAATGTACTAAAACGCGGGAAAAAAGTTTTACCTGAAGTAATGATTCCGCTTGTTGGTAATGTTAAAGAATTAAAGCATCAAGAAGAAATAGTTCGCGACGTAGCAAAGCAAGTTATGGAAGAAACAGGTATGAAATTTGACTACCTTGTGGGAACAATGATCGAAGTGCCACGTGGTGCAATAACTGCACGTCAGATTGCAGAAGTTGCAGAGTTTTTCTCATTTGGTACAAACGACTTAACTCAAACAACCTTAGGTTTAAGCCGCGATGATTCAGGACGTTTCCTCCCAGAATATGTAAATCGTGAAATTTACCCCGTTGATCCATTTGTGTCAATCGATCGTGATGGCGTCGGCTTTTTGATGAAACACGCAGTATCGGAAGGTCGCTTAACTCGTCCAAATATCAAGCTTGGTATCTGCGGCGAACACGGTGGTGATCCAGCGTCCGTAGAGTTCTGCCATGAAATAGGGCTTGATTATGTTTCTTGCTCGCCGTTCCGTGTACCAATAGCACGTTTGGCGGCTGCACGCGCTGCAATTAGAGAAGAAATTGTAAAGAAAGCTGTTAAAAAAGAAAAGAAAGAAAAAAAAGACGATAAAAAATTAGATAAGAAGAAAGAAAAAAAAGCGAAAAAATAAGCTAAATACTTAGTAAATAAACAAGGCTGCCCTATACGGAGCAGCCTTGTTTCATTTAAGCATATTTAGGGTAATTTAAAAATTGACAGCTTCTCCATAAGCAGCTGCAGCAGCCTCCATAATAGCTTCGCTTAAAGTTGGATGGGCATGAACAGTTTTGAAAATAGATTTACCAGTTGCACCGATGCTCCGAGCAAGTCCTATTTCGGCTATAAGTTCAGTTACATCAGGACCAATCATATGGGCACCTAAAAGCTCACCATACTTTGCATCTATCACGAGTTTGACAAAACCACGAGCTTCCCCAATACCATGTGCTTTGCCACTCGCAGTAAATGGGAATTTGCCTATTTTCAATTCGTATCCAAGTTCTTTTGCTTTTGCCTCAGTTAGCCCAACACTCGCAACTTGTGGTTGGCAATATGTGCAACCTGGGATGTTATTATAATCAACACCTTCGGTTTCGTGGCCAGCTATGAATTCTGCTGCAACAATGCCCTCAGCTGATGCTTTATGTGCCAGCCAAGGAGCACCGGCAACATCGCCAATAGCGAAAACGCCTTCAATATTTGTCCGCAAAAATTTATCAACTTTGATAAATCCTTTTTCAATTAGAACACCTATATTTTCTAAGCCGATATTTTCAATATTTGCCTGAATTCCAATAGCATTTAAAGCAATTTCAGCTGTTAGAGTTTCCTCAGAACCATCTTTCTTTTGAATTTTAACTTCAACGCTATCACTGTTAGCTTTTGCAGAGAGAACTTTTGTATTAGTTAAGATTTTAATTTTTTCTTTTCTATAGTTGCGTTCTAATTCTTTTGAAACTTCTTCATCTTCAATTGGAAGAATTCTATCCATCATTTCGATGATAGTCACTTCTGTTCCAAAAGCATTGTAAAAATAAGCAAATTCGACACCGATTGCGCCAGCTCCCATAATTATCATTGATTTTGGTGGCTGTTGAAGAATTAAGGCTTCTTTGCTTGTAATCACTTTTTTACGATCGACTTCTATCCCAGAGAACATACGAGGACGAGCACCAGTTGCAATAATCACATTCTTTGTTTCGATTATATCGGTAACATTGCCGTCCTTATCTTTCACTTCAATTATATTCTTTGTTTTGAAGGAACCTTCGCCTTTTATATGCTCGACTTTGTACTTCTTGAAAAGGAAACCAATTCCGTTAGACATTTTGCTTGCAACATCACGACTTCTTTTAATTACTTGATGAAAATCAATGTCAAATTTTTCAATGTTAAAGCCAAAATTTTTAGCATCTTTCAGGAAATGCATATATTCAGCGTTTTTAAGCAATGCTTTTGTTGGAATACAACCCCAATTCAAACAAACACCACCTAAATGCTCACGTTCAACGCAAATTGTTTTAAGTCCAAGTTGTGAAGCACGAATTGCAGCAACATATCCACCGGGTCCAGCACCAAGCACAACAACATCTGCAGTTAGATTGTTCATATAATCTCCTCATTTTTTAAAATATTAATAAAAGTTTGACTTTTAGACGTTTATTTATTAACAATTATTTAATAATAATTATTAATTTTGTTTAAACTAATTTTTGACAGGGCAATATGAAAAAGATAATATTCTTTGTAATATTTGTATATTTCAACACAAATTTGTTTTCAGAAAGTATTGAAAAGCGGATTGAATATCAAGCATTGAAGCTAAAATATATACTCGAAACAGCATATAAAAACCATCTCGATACATTCAACATCGAAGAAGCTTGCGAAAATGCTTTTCGCTCGTTGCTCACTTCGTTGGATAAACAAAGTGCCTATTTTTCAGCAAAGCAGTTGAGAGATTATCAAGAGAAGAATACAGGACGTGCTGAAGGAGTTGGTTTTACAATTGTTCCAATAAATGATACAGCTTTAATTGCATCTGTTCAAGCGAACTCGCCAGCAGAAAAAGCTGGAATAAAGAAAGGTGATAAATTACTGTTTGTAGACAACCAAGCAGTAAGTGGTAAGACTCAGCAAGAAATTCAAGACTTGCTTGCAGGAGACACAGCAACTTATGTTAATTTGATTATTAAAACAAGTTCAAATGAATTGAAAAATTTGATAATTAAACGAGAGATTTTTCATGTTTCAAGTATCGCTTCATCATTTTATTTAGCAAAACAAAAAATTGCTTACATTGCATCATCACGATTTACCACAAATGTTTATGAGGATTTAACAGCTGAGATAGATAAATACCTTAAAAGAGGTCTCGAATATTTAATAATAGATTTACGTGGTAACCCAGGTGGTTATCTTGACCAAGTAGTTAAAGTAACAGCAGAATTTTTACCTAAGAATAGCAAAATTGTTTATACGAACTCGCGAAATCCTGAATTTACAATGGACATAACAACTGATAAAGACGGCAAATACATTAAATTGCCACTAATTGTGCTTGTGGATGGGCAAACAGCGTCAGCTGCGGAAATTTTCTCCGCTGCATTGCAAGATAATGATAGAGCTATAATAATAGGAGAAAATACATTCGGCAAAGGAACACTTCAAAGGTTATGGACTATGAACGATGGTTCAGGCTTTCGATTGACTGTTGGTGAGTACTATTCCCCATCGGGACGCAGAATAGATAAAGAAATAATTCAAAAAAACATTGAAAAAATAAAGCTCGATGAAAGCTTGAAGTTATCCTTGGGCGAGCAAGCATATTCAGAACTTCTCAAATCATTCGAAGAAACGGGGGGTGCTGCACGTTTGCCAGTTTACAAGACTTCAAAAGGTAGGACGATTATTTCTAAAGGTGGAGTTCTCCCTGATGAAATAATCAAAAGCGACACACTTACGTTGCTTTCGCGAGTATTAATGTCACGTGGAATATTACTTGAATTTACTTACAATTATTCTTTTATGAATTCGGATAAGTTCACAAAAGAATTTAATAATTTTGAAAATTTCTTAATAAATTTTAATGTAGATGATAATTTATATAATGATTTTGTAAAATTTTCGTTATCAAAGAATATTTGGAATGTTGATATGGCAAAAATTGATGAAAAAATAATAAGGAATTTGATAAAATCATATATTGCTTTATGGAAGTGGGATAATTTTGGCTATTTGGCTGCAAGAAATTTTGAAGATAAAGTTTTTCTCTTAGCTCTTTCAAAATTGAACAATGCTAAATCTCTAATAAATTAAAGGTGAAAAATGAAAAAAAGCACAAATATTATACTTTGGGTTTTAGCTTTTATAATAATGATTGCAAGTGTAATTTATCAAAGGATGACAGGTCCTACCTATCCGATGCGTGGTAAAGTAGAAGTAAATTCGCAAGTAATAAAATATAAATTGCCACGCAGCCACGATGGCAGTGGTAAAGAGCTTGTTCGCATTGAAGTGCCTGACCAAACATTATCGGCTGAGCTCACATACAAACGCTATAAAAGCTATGATGATTGGACGACTCAGCCTATGAAACGAGAAGGTAACTTTTTGCTCGGCGATATTCCCGAACAACCGCCAGCTGGCAAAGTAATCTACTACATAGATTTAATAAAAGAGGATGGTTCAAGAGTTCGATTAAACGAAAAGTCCGCCATAATCCGCTTCAAGGGTGTTGTGCCTCAATGGTTACTATTGCCACATATTTTGTTTATGTTTGTAGCAATGGTATTATCAGTGAAAACTGGATTGCATGCTGCTTTTGGAGGTGGAAATCTTTATAAGTATGCACTTTGGACAACAATTTTGTTTTTTATCGGAGGTATGATTTTAGGTCCAATGGTGCAAAAATACGCTTTTGATGCATACTGGACAGGATGGCCATTTGGACACGATTTAACAGACAATAAAACGCTTGTTGCACTAATATTTTGGTTAATTGCGGTTATTAAATTAAGAAAAGATCCAAACAACAAAACTTTACCAATTATTGCAGCAATTGTTATGTTCGCAGTGTATTTAATTCCTCATAGTGTTTTAGGTTCAGAAATTGATTACACTAAAATTCCAAATAATTAGTGAGTAAAAAGTATGAAAAAATCAATTGGTGCGAAAACATTGATTTATCCAAATCCGGTGTTATTGGTTGGTAGCTACGATGAAAACAATGTGCCAAACCTGATGGCTGTATCGTGGGGAAGTATTTGTTGCAGTGATCCACCTTGTGTAGCTGTTTCTATCAGGCAGGCACGTTACACATACAATAATATAGTTCAGAGAAAGGCTTTCACAGTTTGCATACCAACAGAAGACCAAGTTGATATTGCTGATTATTGTGGAATTTACTCTGGACGTAATGAGAATAAATTTGAGAAAAACCGCCTTACTGCTGTAAAATCTGACATTGTTGATGCACCTTATGCAGAAGAGTTTCCGCTGGTTCTTCACTGCAAACTTCTTCAAACAAACCATTTAGGCGTACATACCCAATTTATTGGAGAAATTCTTGATGTTACTGTTGATGAAAGATTTTTAAATGAAAAAGGTATCCCTGATATCGAAAAAATAAAACCCATAATTTATGATTATGGCACTAAAACTTATTACAGTGTCGGCTCGAAATTAATTGATAGTTTTAGTAATATTAAAAGATAGGAGTTGGAAAATGCATAATTTTATTTATCACAACCCAACAAAATTGATTTTTGGTGAAAATACAATAGAAGCAATAGGACTCGAAATTAAAAAAGCTGGTATTGAAAAAGTTCTTTTTCTTTATGGAAGTGGCTCAATCAAAAAAAATAAAGTGTATGAATTAGTTATAAATTCATTAAAAAGCAACGGAATTGAATACTTTGAGCATCCAGGAGTTGTGCCAAATCCTGTGCTTTCGCACGCAAATGAAGGCGTTGCTTTATGCAAAAAGTATAATTTGCAAGCAGTTTTAGCTGTCGGTGGTGGGTCAGTCATTGATGAAGCCAAATCAATAGCAGCGGGATACTACTTGGATAATCTTTGGGATGCTTTCGAGCGTAAAGCAGAGATAAAAAAAGCTTTGTCAATTTTTACCGTGCTTACAATTTCGGGTACTGGCTCGGAAATGAATCCATACGCTGTCCTGACAAATGAGTTTGAGAAGAAAAAATGGAATATTGGAGCCCCTGTTCTTTATCCCAAAGTTACTATAATCGATCCAAATGTGCAAATGACACTACCTTGGCACCAAACTGTCAATGGTGGAATTGATGCAATAAGCCATATTATGGAATTTTATTTTGCTTCAACGGATCAGGAGGTATCAATTTCGATTTCAGAAGCTTTGATAAAATCGATTATAAAATCGCTGGACATTTTGCAAAGTAATCCTAATGATTATTCTGCTCGGGCAAATTTAGCTTGGGCAGCAACTTTGGCATTAAATGGAGTTGTTGGTGCATCGACACTTGGTGAATGGGCTGCACATAGGATTGAGCACGGGATAAGCGCTCTTTATCCTGAAATTGCTCATGGTGCAGGTTTGGCGGTTGTTTTCCCTGCTTGGATTTCTTATACACGTAGTGCTAATCCTAAACAATACGAACGCTTTGCAAAAAATGTTTGGTATTGTGATACACTTGATGAGGCACTCGAGGCAATGAAAGCAAAATACAAATCCTGGGGTGCACCAGTTTCTTTGCGTGATTTAAATATACTAAAAGAGAAAATTCCAGAAATTGCATATAATGCATCACGTCTTGGTGTTGTAGGCAATATGATGCCTATTACAGAAAAAGAAATGTTAGATATATTGAATTTAGCTTATTAATCAGACATACGATATTTTTCAATTATCAGATGTCTTTGTTTTAATTACAAACAATATTCTACTTGTTTTAAGAATATCTTTTTAATCAAACATCCGATATTTCAGAATATCGGATGTTTTTGTATTTAATTTTTAACTTATTAGGCTAAAAATCCCAATTTTTTTCGAGAGATACTAAATTGAAATTATTTCCATCAAAAACCCCATAACAAGGCTTTTCGAGCCATTCACCTAAATTCACATACTTACCAATACCGAAGTCGATAATTCCTGCAATATGGCGATGCCCCATAACGACGAAATCATAGTTCTCATTTTCAATTTTTGATTTAGCAAAGTCCATCATACCATCCCTGTTGCCGTATTCCTTTTTGGAGGTATATTGCCTACTTGTTCTTGAGCTGTGGGAGGCAAGCTTTATACCCAAATTAGGATGAAGTTTTGAATAAAGCCACTTTGCAAATTGGTTACGAAGAATTTTCTTCAATAGAAGATACATATGGTCGTTATATGCTTTTCCATCGCCGTGGGAAAGATAAAATTTTTTACCGAAGTAAATTTTTGTTATATCTTTTTCTATAACTTCAATGCCTAATTCATTTCTAAAAAAATTATAATGACCGAAATCGTGATTTCCCATTAAATATGTAACTTCAATATTATTTTGCTTAAATTGTTTAAGTTTTGCTAAAGTAAGATAAAAATCTCGAGGAATTACGGTTTTATAATCGAACCAATAGTCGAAAAGATCACCGACGATAACAAGTTCCAGACAGTCATTTTTTATTTCGTCCAGGAATTTTAGTAGTAAACCTTCACGCAAAATATCAATATCTCTTCGAAAATAGCCAAGATGAACGTCAGAGATGAAGTAAATTTTTTTATTTTCGCTCATAAATCCAATTACCATCTTTGTTATCAACAAAACCGAGCTTTTCCCAAAAGCCAATAGCAGAAAAACGAACACGATCAGCAATTATGCGTTTAAAATTAAGTTTTGCAAATTCAACGAAAGCTTTTCCAAAGCCACGCCCCTCGAACTCAGGGAAAATGTTAATGGAGTAAATAATTAATGTATCACCGTCGATTTTGCATCGAGCTTTGCCCACTCGCTCCCCAGACATAGCAATATTTACCCAATCGTATTCTGATTTTTGCAAATCCTTTGGAACGAATTCTATAGTTACTTCGCTCCTCATATCAAATGCCTAATTTTTGAAACCATCACAAAAAGCATGTACATTTTTTGGCAAATCGGGAAGGTAATAACCACCTTCGAGGACAGCAAAACGTCTGCCACCTGAAAGCTTGTTTGCAAGTTGCTTCATTTTTCGACCAATAACATAAAAGTCGAAAGTCGATAGCTTCTTCCCTACATCCAGTAAATAGCTATCAAAACCAGCAGAAACTGCAATTATATCAGTATTTTGTAATTCACTTGTGTATTCATCAATAACTTGCATATATTTCTTGGAGTCATCAGCCATAGGATTAAGAATTTTCACATCTTTCCAGTCGGAAAGGCAATCAATTGTGCCGTCACCAGTATGAGCGTCGAAATCCAAAATAAATGCGGAATGAATACGACCTTGTTTTTTCAGCCTTTTTAACGCAATTGCTATATTGCTGAAATAGCAATATCCCCAAGCATTATTACGTGATGCATGATGCCCTGGCGGACGTGCAATCGAAATAGCAGGTGTACCGTTCATTGCAAGGCCTGACGCTTTTATAGCCGCACCAGCAGACAATTTTGCTAAATAAAAAGTTGGTTCGTTACTCTTGATAATGTTGAAATAGCTTTCTGTGTGCACTTCCAAAATATCATTCTCATCAGCTTCATTTGCTTGTACTATTTGGTAATCAATTTGTGTCTGTAAAAGTTCAATTATCTGCGAAAGCCTACCCTTGACTGATGCAGGCGAGTTTTCGTAAATAATATCTTCAAAATCGTTGTGATATATTATATAAATGTTGGGCATTTTAGAATAATTCTTCAATTTCGTCTATATTTGCGTTGTAAGCTTTTGATTTTAAAAGGTTGAAAATGTATTGCAAGTTCTCGTTCCCGATATAATTCGAGCTAAATGAATAGCTAAAGTCATCTTTGGTGAAAATTTGAAGAACTTGCAAATTTTTCTTGGATTGCTTCCGTAGAATGATTTCTGATATATTTTCGTAAGGTAAAATTTTTGATTTATTAGAAGTTCTTATAACAAGATTGTCATAATAAAAGATTATACTGCGTTTTCTTATACCAATGAATATCATAAGTAATGCGAAAGAAATTATGAAAAATGCAAAAGCATTTATTGAACTATCTTGATATTTATTTAAAAGATTATTATTTAACACTAATAAAATAGCAAAGATTATAATTATCACTCCCAGAGCTGTAAAGAATCCGAGCCTATATGAAATTTCCTTTTCAATTATATTTTCTGTAAACATTACAACACAAATTTTGTTATACTTATTTACAAATATAATTTTATTTTTGAAATTGTAATTGATATAATTTATGATAAATACCACATTTGCTTACAAGTTCATTGTGAGTGCCTATTTCTTTTACTTCACCCTTGTGGAGCACAATAATTTTATCCGCATTTTGAATAGTTGAAAGGCGGTGAGCAATAATGATCGAAGTTCTGTCCTTCATAAGCTTATCAAGAGCATTATTAATAATTTCCTCCGAGAAAGTGTCGATATTAGAAGTTGCTTCATCTAATATCAATATTTGAGGATTTCTAATAAAAGCCCTCGTGAAAGAAATAAGCTGACGTTGCCCTGTTGAAAGATTACTACCGAGCTCGTTCAGTTCTGTTTCGTAGGCGTTATTAAGCTGAGCAATAAAACTATGCAGACCAATTTGTTCTGAGGCGTATTGCACTTGATCAATAGTGTAGAGTCCATTTCCCATTGTAATATTATCGGAAATCGTTCTGGAGAAAAGAAAAACATCTTGCATCACAAGAGCAATATTTT
>DAIPLL010000011.1:0-1192 GCA_036769265.1 Kapaibacterium sp. (SeqCode) | reverse complement strand
CGAAGTTCCTCAGTGGGAATATGTTATTCTTGCATTCATTTTTACTCTTTTTACTTCTGCAACTGCCCCGCTTAGACCATATTTAATTAAAATTGCAATTGATGATTATATTACTTTCTCCAATCTTTATGGCTTGCTTAAAATAATTGCATTAATTTTTTCTCTTATTATTTTGAATAGCGCTTTGCAATTTCTAATGACATTTATTATGCAAGCTGTCGGGCAGAAAACATTGTTTGATATACGGCACAAAATCTTCGAAAAACTTACCAAATTACCTCTTACTTATTTTGATAAAAATCCTGTTGGCAGAATAGTTACCCGTCTTACAAACGATGTGGAAGGTCTCAATCAATTTTTCTCGCAAGGTGTTGTCCTGATTTTTGCTGATATTTTCCTGATAATTTGGATAATTATCTTTATGTTCTATACTAGTGTTGAACTGTCATTTATTTCGCTTTCAATTTTGCCTTTGTTATTTATCTCAACTGCGCTTTTTAGAAATAAAGTTCGAGATTTATTTCGTAAATTACGCTTGGAACTTGCTTCGATGAATTCATTTATTAATGAAAATATTACAGGTATTTTTACTATAAAAATTTTCAACCGAGAAAAAAATCAACTCGAAATTTTCGACCGTAGCAATTGTACAATGAGAGAGCTAAACATTAAAACAATTCTTTATTATGCTATATTCTTCCCAATAGTAGAACTAATAATGAGTTTAGCACTTGCATTGGTGCTTTGGTATTCAGCAAGCCATATTTTCTCGGATTCTTTAACTATTGGGACTTTAGTTGCATTTCTGCAATTTACTGAAATGTTTTTCCGTCCAGTGCGAGACCTATCGGAAAAATATACAACTTTGCAATCTGCAATGGCTTCTGCCGAACGAGTTATCGAGCTTTTGGAGACAGATGTCAAGTCAGAAAACCACACTAAATGCAAAGAATTTAAATTTGACAATAAAATTGAATTCGAGAATGTTTCTTTTTCTTATAATGGCAAAACACAAGTTCTTCGCAATATTAGCTTCACAGTCATTAAAGGCGAAAAAGTAGCGATTGTCGGAGCAACTGGTTCTGGTAAAACTACTTTAATTAAATTACTAACAAAATTTTATGAAAAATTCGATGGTTATATAAAAATTGATGGTGTTGATATAAGAGATATTCCCACTGAGGAACTTCGC
>DAIPLL010000068.1:0-7160 GCA_036769265.1 Kapaibacterium sp. (SeqCode) | reverse complement strand
CACCACCGATACCAATACAAGTTGATTGCCCAATCCCCAAATCTGTTAGTTGTTTTACTGCTTCATAAGTTAATGTGCCACTACGAGAAACAACACCAACTTTGCCTTTCTTATGGATATAACCAGGCATAATACCAATTTTAACTTCTTCTGGTGTAATAATCCCCGGACAGTTAGGCCCAATAAGTCGCGAATTCGAGCCATCAAGCGCTGCTTTAACTTTGATCATATCTCGTACAGGTATGCCCTCTGTGATACATACAATTAGCGGAATCTCTGCCTCGATTGCCTCCAAAATCGCATTAGCTGCTGCAACCGGTGGGACAAATATTACAGTCGCATTAGCGCCAGTGTCTCCCACAGCCTCGCGAACAGTATTATACACAGGTACTTCATAACCAAAATGTATATCGCCTTTGCCAGAAAACATTGTGCCACCTTTGCCCGGAGTGACACCTGCTACTACCTTTGTCCCATACTCAATCATTTGTGAAGTGTGAAAGGCGCCCTCTGAGCCTGTTATACCTTGCACAAGTACTTTTGTTTTTTTGTCAACAAGTATGCTCATTTTTGCCTCTTTTATATAAATTTAAATTTTATGCTGAAAGTATAAATAACACTCTTATAAAGTATAAAACTTAATTTTATTGTTTATCCATATATTGATTTTTCAAAAATAAAAATTTTAAAAATATATAAAATCACAAGAAAAGTTAAACGTCTCTAATAATGAAATTAGGAGAAACTAATATGATTTATGTAAAATTATTAATTTTGGGGATTATTATGTCAACAAACTTTGCTTTTTCAGAGAAATTACTTATCGATTTCCCAAAAGATGATGCAGGCAAATATGTTTTGCCAGCTTTGGGTTATTCCTACGATGCTTTGGAGCCATACATTGATGCTCGCACTATGGAAATTCACCACACAAAGCACCATCAAGCCTACATTACCAACTTGAACAATGCCATTTCTGGAACCGATATGGAAAAACTATCTCTTGACGTGCTCCTCGCAAATGTCTCAAAATATCCTGTCGTCGTTCGAAATAACGGTGGTGGACATTGGAACCATGCATTCTTCTGGAAATTACTTGCGGCTAACTCATCAAAATCACCTTCTGGAAAACTCTTGGAGCAAATCAACAAAGATTTTGGTTCCTTCGATAATTTTAAAGCTGAATTCACTAAAGCAGCTCTTGGACGTTTTGGTTCTGGTTGGGCTTGGCTAATTATTAAAGATGGTCAACTTGTTGTTACATCGACACCAAACCAGGATAATCCGCTTATGGATGTTGCCGAAACAAAAGGCTTGCCTATTTTAGGTTTAGACGTTTGGGAGCACGCTTATTACTTAAAATATCAAAACCGTCGCAACGAATATGTCGAAAACTTTTGGAATGTAGTCAACTGGGATTATGTCCAAAAAATATTCGAAAGTAATTTTTAACTTAATAATTTAAAAGTTTTAATGTTTTTATAAAAAAATAAAAAACAATACTAATAAAAAACCTTCGGCAGTCTTTTCTGCTCCGAAGGTTTTTTATGTAAAACTTTTTTACTTATGCTGGCAAATTTCTGTAAGAACGCCATTTGTAGATTTTGGGTGCAAGAATGCAATAAGCATATCGTGAGCGCCTGTGCGCGGTTCTTCGTTTATTAGCTGGATCCCCGTTTCTTTTAATCTTGCGAGGTCGCCAGAAATGTTGTCAGTATTAAATGCAATATGATGAATACCTTCACCTTTTTTCTCAATAAATTTTGCCACTGGTGAATCTTCCCTTGTTGGTTGTGTTAGTTCGATTAGTACATCTCCAACTTTAAACGAACCGATTGATACGCCCTGCTCTTCAACAACTTCACGGTGAATTTCTTCAAACTGAAAAATTTTGCGAAAAAGTTCTATACTTGCTTCTAAATCTTTAACAGCAATACCGATGTGATTAATTGATGTAAGCATTTTTAATCCATAAATATTATTAACATATACAAAATTAAGTAAATTTGAGAAATTTGCAAAATTAGAGAAAATTATTATGATAAATTTTTATCAAAATGATGATAATCCTTGAAAGAAACAAAGTCTCCACCCCAGCGCCATCCTAATTCTTTAAATAACTTAACAACTGAGTTTTCGGATGAAAATGTTCCTGCTTTTTTTGGATCATACTTTGCACCTTTGGGGGAAATCCTACCATTTTCATAAACAACCGGATTGTTGAATGGATTTATATCGATTGCCAAACCAAAAGAATGAAGCGAAAGCCTATCAGTCCCGGCGATCGTTCTATAGTTGAATGATGATGTGTTGTTGTCCGCCATAGATGCGCTATCTGACCAATTGTATTTAACAATTGGAATGCATTTAGAAACTGGAAATTTTTCCTTAATTATTAGCTCAAAAATTTTCTTAATGTCTTCTTGAACATCTCTATGGACGACAAGCTGTCCACGGTGCAATTTGCCATCGAAAGAGTAGTATGCGACATTTATTATGACTAAGTTATCTTGAACACTTTTAGGTGCTTTTGTGCCAGCAATAGCATCATCGAAAGTCATTTCGCTATCAACAATCACATTCACAAAAGAAAGTTGTAGAAGCGCAAACAAAATTAAAATATATTTCATAACACAATAGTTAGTAAATAAACGTCTATATCAAGTTAATATATGAAAATTACTAAAATAAATATGATTATGAAAGGGAAATTTATTTTACACTCACCATATAAGCCTGCTGGCGATCAACCAAAAGCAATTAGTGAGCTTGTAGAGGGACTTCATCGTGGCGATAAATATCAAACTTTGCTTGGGGTAACAGGCAGCGGCAAAACTTTCACCATAAGCAATGTAATTGAGCAGGTCCAAAAGCCAACTCTTGTCATTTCTCCTAATAAAACGCTTGCCGCTCAGCTTTACAGCGAGTTTCGCTCATTTTTCCCTGAAAATGCTGTAGAATATTTTATCTCTTATTACGATTATTACCAACCTGAAGCATACATCCCAAGAACCGATACTTATATTGAGAAAGATTTTTCAATCAACGATGAGATCGACCGCCTGCGTCTTAAAGCAACAAGTGCGTTAATTGAGGAACGTCGCGATGTTATAATCGTTGCAAGCGTTAGCTGTATATACAGTATTGGTAAAAAGGAAGACTTTATGGAACTTGTGTTACCACTTCACCTTGGAATGAATATAACACGAAAACAACTAATATACAAACTTGCTGATTTGCACTATACTCGCAACGATTTGGATTTCCAGCGTGGCACTTTTCGTGTGCGCGGTGATATTATCGATATTATTCCTGCTTACGAAAATAAAATCGGTGTTCGTCTCGAAATTTTCGATGACCAAATCGAAAGCATAAGTTATATAGATGCATTTTCGGGAAAAATTCTCTCAAAACTCGATTATATTGTAATCTATCCTTCGAAGCTGTTTGTAACATCCGAAAACAAACTTGTTCAAGCTATGCAACGTATTAAAGATGAGCTTATCGAGCGTCTTCGTGAGCTCCGTTCCGAAGGTAAGCTACTCGAAGCTCAACGCCTCGAGCAACGCACTTTATTCGACTTAGAAATGATGCGCGAAATTGGCTATTGCTCTGGTATTGAAAATTATTCTATGCACCTTTCAGGACGTGATTTCGGTGAACGTCCACACTGTATTTTTGATTATTTCCCAGAAGATTACTTGCTTGTTATAGATGAAAGCCATATTACTATACCGCAAATACGTGGAATGTACAACGGAGATCGTGCTCGTAAGACTACTCTCGTCGAACACGGCTTTCGATTACCATCGGCTCTTGAAAATCGTCCACTGAAATTTGAAGAATTCGAAAGCTTGATTAATCAGGTAATTTTCGTTAGTGCAACTCCTGGCGATTATGAACTCGAAAAGTGTGGTGGTGTCGTTGTCGAGCAGGTAATACGTCCAACTGGATTGCTTGATCCACAAATCAGCGTTCGCCCAACTAAAAATCAAATCGATGACCTTGTCGACGAAATTCGAAAACGCGTTGAAAAGGGAGACCGCATACTTGTTACAACACTTACAAAGCGGATGGCTGAGGATTTGGCTGAGTATTTGCAAAATATCAAAATCAGAGTTGATTACATTCATTCCGATATAGATGCTTTGAACCGTGTGGATATTATTCGACGTCTGCGTCTTGGAGAAACTGATGTATTAATTGGCGTTAATCTCTTGCGTGAAGGGCTTGATTTGCCCGAAGTCTCACTGGTTGCCGTTCTCGATGCCGATAAAGAAGGCTTCTTGCGTAGCGAACGCTCGTTGCTTCAAGTTGCTGGACGTACTGCAAGAAATATTGACGGGCTTGTTATACTATACGCTGATAAAATTACAAACTCTATGCAAAAAGTTATAGATGAAACTAATAGACGCCGTCGTCTTCAAGAGGAATATAATAAAAAGCACAACATTGTTCCAAAAACTGTTTATAAAAGCAGAGATGAAATCCTTTCATCAACCTCTGTTGCGGATATTTCTCAAGCTCGCAATCGCCAAAAACAAGAGCAATTGTTGAAAAAACATATTAAAACTATTGACCCTATTTTAGAACAGCTCGATAATGTTTCGAAAGAAAAAATCATCGCCCAGCTTACTGAGCAGATGAAAATTGCCGCAAGCGAACTGAATTTTGAACTTGCTGCTCGTCTTCGCGATGAAATTGACCTATTAAAGAAAGAAATTCAGAATGTTGAAGTTAACTAATTCGGAGCAATTATGACAGCTCAAGATGTTATAGAAAAACTAAACTTGCTTCCACACCCAGAAGGTGGTTATTACCGTGAAACTTATCGTTCAGATGAGAAAATACCAAAAGAAGTTCTGCCTGAGCGTTATTCTGGCGATAGAAATTTTTCTACTGCAATATACTTCTTGCTGCAAAGCCACGAACAACATCTTTGGCATAGACTAAAATCAGATGAAATTTGGCATTTTTATCTTGGCTCGCCAATGTTAATAAAATTCTACAAAGATGAAAATCAAATAAACGAAGTGATCTTAGGAAACAACTTATTTGCTGGAGAACAACCGCAAATTCTTATACCTCATATGCATTGGATGGTCGCGCATCCTATTCTTGAAAATTCGTTTACGCTTGTGGGATGTACAAACGCACCAGGTTTCGATTTTGATGATTTCGAAATTAGACGCTTTTAATATTTTATACCATACTCGCTTTCAAGAAATTTACGCAAATACTCGCCTGTATATGAGTTTTTCGTTTTTACAATCTTTTCAATTGGACCGGTAGCAACAATCTTACCGCCGCGTTCGCCAGATTCTGGACCTAAATCTATAATCCAATCGGCAGCAGCTACAACATAAAGGTTATGTTCAATTACAACAACAGAGTGCCCTTTATCGACGAGCTCTTGCATAGCAAAAAGTAATTTCGAAATATCATCAAGATGAAGACCTGTTGTTGGCTCGTCGAAGATAAAAAGTGTATGACCTTCAACTGTTGCGTCCAGATGTGTTGCCAGTTTTATTCTTTGGCTTTCACCACCGGAAAGCATTGAACTTGGCTGACCTAATTTTAAATACCCAAGTCCAACTTTTTGCAAAATTCCAAGCTTGCTTACAATTTTTGGATAATCATAGAAAAATGCTGCTGCTTCATCCACTGTCATATCAAGCACATCCACAATATTTTTGCCTTTGTAAAAAATATTCCGAGCCTCTTTTTTATAGCGTGTTCCACCACAATCCTCGCAAATAAGTCGCACATCTGGCAAAAATTGCATATCGATTGTAACATAGCCTTCTCCTTGACAAGTTTCACATCTCCCACCAGGAACGTTAAAAGAAAAGTAACCTGGACGTAAACCAAGTTGGCGAGCGGCTTGAGTTTGAGCGAAAACTTCACGTATAAGATCGAATACTTTTGTATATGTTGCAGGTGTCGAACGTGTTGAAATACCAACATTGCTCTGATCAACAAGTTCAACGAACTTGATTTTCTCTGCTCCCACAATTTTCGAAAATTGACCTACATCGCTAGCTGGAAGCCCGCTATGCTTTTTTAATCCAGCATAAAGAACATTATGAACAAGCGATGACTTCCCCGAACCACTAACGCCTGTTACAACAACAAAAGCATTCAGTGGAAAAGATATTTCATCAATGTTTAGATTATTATGCTTTACATTGTAAAATGTTATTCCGCCATTAGGGATTTTTCTTCTTTTCTCTGGTAATTCTATCCTCAGTTTACCCGATAAATATTCTGCTGTAAGGGAATTTTTCGCTTTCAAAAGCTCATCATACGAACCAGCAAAGACTATTTGCCCACCGAAACTTCCAGCCCGTGGTCCCATATCAATTATAAAATCAGCTCGGCGAATTATATCCGGATCGTGCTCGACTACAACAATTGTATTACCGATATTGCGTAGCTTAAATAAAATATTAAGCAGTCTCTCAGTATCACGCGGATGCAAACCAATGCTCGGCTCATCAAGCACATACAGAGTGCCAACTAATGCCGAACCAAGTGCAGTAGCAAGACTTATACGTTGGCTCTCCCCGCCTGAAAGAGTATGTGTCAGTCGCGATAAAGTTAAATAATCAAGCCCTATATCAACAAGCATTGCCAATCGTTTTACAATTTCTTGTAATAATTGTTCTGCAACTTGCTTTTCATATTCATTTAATTGTAAATTCTTGAAAAATTCAAGCAAGTCGCCGAGTGGCATTTGTATAATTTCAGGAATATTACGTCCACCAACAAATACCTGACGAGCAGAAGTTCGCAGGCGTGATCCACCACAATGCTTGCATTTAGTAAATCCTCGATATTTACTTAAAATTATTCTATACTGAACCTTGTAATTATTTTCTTCGAGCATTTTAAAAAATCCATTCACTCCGCTATAGTATTTATCCCCATCCCAAATAATTTTACGTTCATCATCTGTTAGTTCATTATATGGCTTATTCAAATCAATATTATTTCGCTTCATTGCACCAAATAGTTCTTGGCGAAATTTTATGAATGATGGCGATTTAAGCACATAAATTGCATCCTTTGCTATTGAAAGTGTCTTATCTGGCACAACCAAATCTTCATCTATGCCCATAGTTCGACCAAATCCTTGGCAATGCGGGCAAGCACCTTTC
>DAIPLL010000067.1:0-7428 GCA_036769265.1 Kapaibacterium sp. (SeqCode) | reverse complement strand
ATACCAAACCAACGAATTGGTGTTTTCAGTACACTCTTGTTATTAATTTCTTCTTCAATATTTTTATTATTGAAATCTTCCATAACGTCACCATTGAAAAATTACAAATGGAAATTTATAGCTTTTAGCAACTTTGGATCGCCAAGCGGTAGTAAATTTTTGTTTTTTGCGAAAAAGTAAAATAGTATTAAAATCGCACCGATACAAAGAAGTATCGGATAAAGCTCCATCCAACTGAAAACAGCACTATGATGATCATAAATAGGCATTACAAGCCAGTATAAATCATAAAAATGTGCAAATATTAGCCACCAAGAAATAAATTTCAAGCGCTTTGGATCACTTTTAGCAGGTTGTGGAAGTAATAGAGCATAAGGAACGATAAAATGAATTATAATCATACCGATTGAAATCACAGCCCACGAGCCTTCCCAGCGATGCAAATACCAAAAAGTTTCCTCTGGTATGTTTGCATACCATATAAGCAAGAATTGACTGAATGCAATGTATGCCCAAAAATTAGTAAATGCAAACATTAAAGCACCGAAATTATAATAATGGTCTTGTCCGATGCCTTTAACCAGATAACCGTTCTCATTGAGATAAATAGAAAATAGTGTAACAACAGCCATCACAACAGAAAAAGTGCCTGCGAAGTAATATACACCGAAAATTGTAGAAAACCAGTGCGGTTCCAGGCTCATAAGCCAATCTATAGCCATAAAAGTAAGCGTAATGCCAAAAATCGGCATAAAAATAGCCGAGTATTTTGTTGTTGTTTTCCTGAAATTTTCGTTTTTTGCTTGATCCTGTTTAAGTGAACGAGCTGAAAGCAGCCACCAAAATATGAACATTAATATAAATGCAGCGATAGAGCGAATTGTAAAGAATTGTTCATTCAAATACGGCATTTTATTCTTTAAAATTGGATCTTTTAACACATCTTCAAGATGAGTCCAGTGAAATAAACTATGAAGATTTGCAAAAAGCGGCAATGCAAAAATTGGGACTGCAAAGACAACAACAGCCAAAATTTCAATAATGCGTCTGAACGGCACACTCCAATCTGCGCCAACTAAGTATTCAAGGGCAATAAGGAAAAGGCTTCCCAACCCTATGCTCATCATAAACATAAGAGCAATAACACCGTTGAATGAGGCTCGCTCAGCATTAATTGCATATCCCAAAATAGCCAGCAGAAGCCCTACCGAAAATAAAACAAGCCCAATGTTTAATATTTTAGTCGGTAGTGTCTTGTGCTCGTAATTTATTTGTGTAATCATTTCATATCCTCCTCTTTTGCGTTCATTGCACGTTGTAAAGCACGCACATAAAGGACAATTTGCCATTTTTCCTCATTTGTAAGCTGCGATGAATATGATGGCATAGAATTTTGACCTTGTGTGATAACATAAAATATATGCCCATCGCCCCAAGAACGAATCTTTTCCGAATGTAAACTCGGTGGATTTGGGAACTGACCGTTCAATCTGGCATCACCCACACCGTGATAGCCGTGGCAAGGACTGCAATAAATATCATATTTTTGCATACCTTTGCGTAAATTTTCCTCAGAAGGAAGTAGTGGATTTAGAAGCTTAGCGTCTGCAAGCTCCGGATTACCTGCGAATTTAAATTGATTAGAGTTTCTGGGGACTGTGCCATCTGGTGGAGTGAGCATCGAAAAAGCACCTTTCCCGAAGAACTTACTTTCTGCTTGAGCATCAATGCGATGTTGCTCCATCATAAAATCAAATGGTGGAACATACATAAGCTTATTTAAAGTTGCATAAGTTGCAGCCGATACAACTAAAGCCGAAGCAATGAGAAATACCACAAATTTCCATTCAAAAATATTTACTTTAAAGTTCAGCGTTTCATTATCGTATGTTATCACCTGAATGTCTTTTGCTCCAAGTTGAATAAGTAAATCTTTAACTTTTTGTTCATCAAATAAATCATCTTTTGCTTCAATGCATACACCAAATTTATTTGATGAAACCTGCTTCATATAATCTGTATCGTGCAGGGGATGACTGTTGTTCGGTAGTTTGAAAAGCAAAAAAAGCATCGAAAGCACTGTGCCTACCGATGCCAAAAGAACAGTAACTTCAAATGTAACAGGTATAAACGCAGGTATTGGAATAAAAGGCTTACCACTGATAATAAGCGGATAATCAATCCCCATCATCCAAGTCATCATTGCAAAAGCTGCAAATGCCCCAGTAAGTCCAAAAACCAATGCGAAGTACCCGAGCGGGGATGGCTTGAGTTTCATAGCTTTAGGCATACCGTGAAGGGGATATGGAGAGTGAATATCGTATCGTGTATAACCACTTTCTGATATTTTTTTTGCTGCGTTTATAATTTCGTCAGGAGTTTCGAAAATTCCTGTGATACCATATATTATTTTATTTTCCATCGTTACCTCCTTGATGTCCATTATTATTGTGGTGAGGTTGTGCGCCATCGAGAACTGCTTTGACTTCGGCTATTGAAATTACTGGCATAAATTTAATGAACAACAAAAGCAATGTAAAGAACAAACCAAAGCTCCCAATAAGTACACCAAAATCAATCAAAGTAGGCTTGTAATATGCCCAGCTCGATGGCAAAAAATCGTGTGCAAGTGTTGTTACAATAATAACAAAACGCTCAAACCACATACCAACATTTACAAGCACACCAATTACGAACATTATTGGAATATTTCTACGAATTTTCTTGAACCAGAACAATTGAGGGAACAATACATTGCAAGAAACCATTATCCAATATGCCCAAGCGTAAGGTCCGAAAGCACGGTTTATAAACACAAAGCTCTCGAACTGGCTGCCGCTATACCAAGCGATGAAGAACTCCATCCCATAAGCATAACCAACCATTGTTCCAGTTGCAAGTATGATTTTATTCATCTTCTCAAGTGTTTCGAGCGTTATTATATGCTCAAAATCAAAGATCTTACGAATAATAATGAGCACATTTTGAACCATCGCAAAGCCAGAAAAAACAGCACCGGCAACGAAATACGGTGGAAAAATAGTTGTATGCCAGCCTGGCATAATTGAAACTGCAAAATCGAAACTTACTATTGTATGAACTGAAAGCACAAGTGGAGTTGCAAATCCCGCCAAAATCAGGTAAACCATTTCATAATGCTGCCAATGACGGTTTGAAAAACGCCAGCCAAGGCTTAATATCGAATATATTATTTTTTTGATTTTGTTTTTTGCTCGATCTCGTAACGTTGCAAAGTCAGGCATAAGCCCTATATACCAGAACACGAACGAGACAGTGAAATAAGTCGATACAGCGAAAACATCCCAAAGCAATGGCGAGGTGAAATTTACCCACAAATGATGCTGATTCGGATAAGGGAATAGATAACCCGCCAGCCATGGTCGTCCGATGCCTTTAACCAGATAACCGTTCTCATTGAGATAAATAGAAAATAGTGTAACAACAGCCATCACAACAGAAAAAGTGCCTGCGAAGTAATATACACCGAAAATTGTAGAAAACCAGTGCGGTTCCAGGCTCATAAGCCAATCTATAGCCATAAAAGTAAGCGTAATGCCAAAAATCGGCATAAAAATAGCCGAGTATTTTGTTGTTGTTTTCCTGAAATTTTCGTTTTTTGCTTGATCCTGTTTAAGTGAACGAGCTGAAAGCAGCCACCAAAATATGAACATTAATATAAATGCAGCGATAGAGCGAATTGTAAAGAATTGTTCATTCAAATACGGCATTTTATTCTTTAAAATTGGATCTTTTAACACATCTTCAAGATGAGTCCAGTGAAATAAACTATGAAGATTTGCAAAAAGCGGCAATGCAAAAATTGGGACTGCAAAGACAACAACAGCCAAAATTTCAATAATGCGTCTGAACGGCACACTCCAATCTGCGCCAACTAAGTATTCAAGGGCAATAAGGAAAAGGCTTCCCAACCCTATGCTCATCATAAACATAAGAGCAATAACACCGTTGAATGAGGCTCGCTCAGCATTAATTGCATATCCCAAAATAGCCAGCAGAAGCCCTACCGAAAATAAAACAAGCCCAATGTTTAATATTTTAGTCGGTAGTGTCTTGTGCTCGTAATTTATTTGTGTAATCATTTCATATCCTCCTCTTTTGCGTTCATTGCACGTTGTAAAGCACGCACATAAAGGACAATTTGCCATTTTTCCTCATTTGTAAGCTGCGATGAATATGATGGCATAGAATTTTGACCTTGTGTGATAACATAAAATATATGCCCATCGCCCCAAGAACGAATCTTTTCCGAATGTAAACTCGGTGGATTTGGGAACTGACCGTTCAATCTGGCATCACCCACACCGTGATAGCCGTGGCAAGGACTGCAATAAATATCATATTTTTGCATACCTTTGCGTAAATTTTCCTCAGAAGGAAGTAGTGGATTTAGAAGCTTAGCGTCTGCAAGCTCCGGATTACCTGCGAATTTAAATTGATTAGAGTTTCTGGGGACTGTGCCATCTGGTGGAGTGAGCATCGAAAAAGCACCTTTCCCGAAGAACTTACTTTCTGCTTGAGCATCAATGCGATGTTGCTCCATCATAAAATCAAATGGTGGAACATACATAAGCTTATTTAAAGTTGCATAAGTTGCAGCCGATACAACTAAAGCCGAAGCAATGAGAAATACCACAAATTTCCATTCAAAAATATTTACTTTAAAGTTCAGCGTTTCATTATCGTATGTTATCACCTGAATGTCTTTTGCTCCAAGTTGAATAAGTAAATCTTTAACTTTTTGTTCATCAAATAAATCATCTTTTGCTTCAATGCATACACCAAATTTATTTGATGAAACCTGCTTCATATAATCTGTATCGTGCAGGGGATGACTGTTGTTCGGTAGTTTGAAAAGCAAAAAAAGCATCGAAAGCACTGTGCCTACCGATGCCAAAAGAACAGTAACTTCAAATGTAACAGGTATAAACGCAGGTATTGGAATAAAAGGCTTACCACTGATAATAAGCGGATAATCAATCCCCATCATCCAAGTCATCATTGCAAAAGCTGCAAATGCCCCAGTAAGTCCAAAAACCAATGCGAAGTACCCGAGCGGGGATGGCTTGAGTTTCATAGCTTTAGGCATACCGTGAAGGGGATATGGAGAGTGAATATCGTATCGTGTATAACCACTTTCTGATATTTTTTTTGCTGCGTTTATAATTTCGTCAGGAGTTTCGAAAATTCCTGTGATACCATATATTATTTTATTTTCCATCGTTACCTCCTTGATGTCCATTATTATTGTGGTGAGGTTGTGCGCCATCGAGAACTGCTTTGACTTCGGCTATTGAAATTACTGGCATAAATTTAATGAACAACAAAAGCAATGTAAAGAACAAACCAAAGCTCCCAATAAGTACACCAAAATCAATCAAAGTAGGCTTGTAATATGCCCAGCTCGATGGCAAAAAATCGTGTGCAAGTGTTGTTACAATAATAACAAAACGCTCAAACCACATACCAACATTTACAAGCACACCAATTACGAACATTATTGGAATATTTCTACGAATTTTCTTGAACCAGAACAATTGAGGGAACAATACATTGCAAGAAACCATTATCCAATATGCCCAAGCGTAAGGTCCGAAAGCACGGTTTATAAACACAAAGCTCTCGAACTGGCTGCCGCTATACCAAGCGATGAAGAACTCCATCCCATAAGCATAACCAACCATTGTTCCAGTTGCAAGTATGATTTTATTCATCTTCTCAAGTGTTTCGAGCGTTATTATATGCTCAAAATCAAAGATCTTACGAATAATAATGAGCACATTTTGAACCATCGCAAAGCCAGAAAAAACAGCACCGGCAACGAAATACGGTGGAAAAATAGTTGTATGCCAGCCTGGCATAATTGAAACTGCAAAATCGAAACTTACTATTGTATGAACTGAAAGCACAAGTGGAGTTGCAAATCCCGCCAAAATCAGGTAAACCATTTCATAATGCTGCCAATGACGGTTTGAAAAACGCCAGCCAAGGCTTAATATCGAATATATTATTTTTTTGATTTTGTTTTTTGCTCGATCTCGTAACGTTGCAAAGTCAGGCATAAGCCCTATATACCAGAACACGAACGAGACAGTGAAATAAGTCGATACAGCGAAAACATCCCAAAGCAATGGCGAGGTGAAATTTACCCACAAATGATGCTGATTCGGATAAGGGAATAGATAACCCGCCAGCCATGGTCGTCCGACGTGTATCAATGGGAAGATAGCTGCTGTCATCACAGCAAAAATTGTCATACCTTCGGCAAAGCGCGCAATACCTGTTCTCCATTTTTGCCTAAATAGGAATAAAATTGCTGAAATTAGCGTACCAGCATGTCCAATACCAACCCAAAAAACAAAGTTTATAATATCAAAAGCCCAGCCGACAGGATTATTATTACCCCACAGACCAATTCCATAGGAAAATGTAGCTCCAATAGATATAACACCAATCAGCAGCATAGTCGAAGTAATAGCAAGAGCTAATAAATACTTAGTATTCAATGGTTTATCGAGCGGAGCAGATATCTGATTGTCGATATCCAGGAAAGTAGGATGACCCTCAATTACAGAAGGATCTTTCAAAGCATCGATTTTCACGTGTTGTCCTCCGCATTAGTGTTCCTTAATTTTGCAAGGTAAGTAACATTTGGTTTGATAGCCAAAACTTCCAAAACTTTATAGCCAAGATTATTCTTTATAATTTTTGAAATTTCGGAATTTGGATCATTAACATTACCGAAAATAATGGCATTTGCAGGACATGCCTCTTGGCAAGCAGTTCTAACTTTCTCCCCAAGGAAATTCTTGCCCGATGCTTTTGCCTCTTGGCGAGCTTCCGAAATTCTCTGAACGCAGAATGTGCACTTTTCCATAACACCACGTGCACGTATTGTTACCTCAGGATTATGCATAAGTTCCAAACTATCCTGTTCATAATATCCATCTGCGAAACGATGACGGAAATCGTAAAAATTGAAACGACGTACTTTGTATGGGCAGTTGTTAGCGCAATAACGAGTGCCTACGCAACGATTATAAGTCATTTGGTTAAGTCCATCAGTGCTGTGCGTTGTTGCAACCACTGGGCAAACATTTTCGCATGGAGCCATATCACAATGCTGGCAAAGCATCGGCAAGAAACTTACAACGGGCTCTTCGCTTGTGCCGCTATAGTAGCGATCAATACGCATCCAATGCATCTCACGACCGTTTCCACATTCATCTTTACCTACAATAGGGATGTTGTTTTCCACATTGCAAGCCGCTACACAATTGGAGCACCCAACGCACCGATTTAAGTCTATTGCCATCGCCCATTTTGCTTCTTTGTATTCGTGCGGTGGATTGACACTGTGCTTTTCAATTTCCTCATCACTTAGAATTC
>DAIPLL010000066.1:0-7526 GCA_036769265.1 Kapaibacterium sp. (SeqCode) | reverse complement strand
GCACAACTTACTTTAATAAATGGTCGCTCTTTACGTGGGCTATTATAATGTATAATATTTGCTACTAATTCTTTTCCAGTTCCAGTTTCCCCAGTTATTAAAACTGGTGAATTTGTATTTACTGCATATTGTAACATTTTTTTTAATTCTTTTACAAAATGGGATTGTCCAATATAGCTATCATAAGAGTATTTGTTTTGATAAGTAAAATCAATAGTCTCACAACGAGAACGTAAATTTTTAAATTCAATTAATTTTTTAATATTAACTAATAGTTCATCAGTGGAAAAAGGTTTCATTAAGTAATTGAATGCACCAATTTTCATTGCTTCAATGGCTGTATCAATAGAACCATAAGCAGTCATAACTAACATTTCTATTTTAGGATGCTTCACTTTAATTTTACTTAACAGTTCTAAACCGTTTATATCAGGTAGCCGCAAATCAGTAATTATTATATCAACTAAATTATTTTCTATGTAATTTAAACAATCATTAGCGTTGACAAAAGAAACAACATCGAACCCTTCTTCTAAGAGCTCGTCGCATAAAGTAATCCTAATTAAATCTTCATCTTCAACTATACAAATTTTGAGTTTACCCATCATACAAATCCTTTTTAAATGTTATTTTAACATTCGTGTAACTTTGGGACTCTGACTGAATTTCAATTTTTGCTTTATGTAAATTAATAATATTTTGAGCAATAGACAAGCCCAATCCTGTTCCCTCATTTTTTTTAGTTGTAAAAAAAGGTTGATATATTAATTTCAAATTTTCTTCTTCAATACCAATTCCATTATCTGATACTATAGCTGTTATAGAGTCGTTTAATTCACTAACGAAAATTTCGATCGTTTTGCTGTTATAATTATTGGTTAATTTCGCTTTTTGATTAATTGCATCAATACTATTCATTAAAATATTTATAAACAATTGCTCTAAATGATGTTGGCTCCCAATTAATTCGTATTTATTTTTTTCATAATGTTTATTAACATATATACCGCTTTCATTTAACATATGCGAAACTAATAAAAGTGATTTATCTATAATATCAATAAGGTTAACTTTTGAAAATTCTATGTCGTTTTTACGAGATAAATCCATTAAATTTTTAATTACATTTTGTACTTTTTTTGCTGATTCTTCCATCAATTCTAAATAGCGATTTACTTGATCGATATTTGAAGGATTTTTCTTAATTCGATGAATAGAATTTAAAACACCTGCAATTGGATTGTTTATATCGTGAGCCAATCCTGCCGCAAGAACACCAATTGTGGATAATTTTTCGGTATGCGCCAGTTCCATTTGCAATCTTTGTAATTCATTATGTGCCTCAATTAAACGTGCTAACATTGCTTTGAATGTATCAATTAATTTATCTATTTCATCAAGTATAATGATTTTTTTTAAGAATAGATTAGTTTTATTTATATCTTCAAATATCTCATAATTTTTTTTTGTCAGATTACTTAAATTAAGATTTGCTGTATATTTTTCTAAAAATTTTATTGATTTCGTAATCAAATGTGAAAAGACAAATGCTCCTATTATGCCAATTATCAAAAAAGATAAAATCATCACAATGTATATTCTCATATTCTCACTGACTTCCGTCTTTAGATTTTTATTATCTAAGCCAATATATAAATAACCTAAACTTCCATCTAAAATAGGTCTGCTAATTTGAATTGCATTTAATTTGAAATTATAACAGATATTAAATAAATTATCCTCATATCTGCAACTATCAGTACAATGATAATTAAACTTTATATTATTTGGAATATCATTCTCAAATGAATGTACTAATATTTTATTATTTTTATCAACCAGCAGTATGAATTTTATAGTTGAGTCGTTCATTTTCGCAGTATTTATTATTGTTTGGATTGATAAATAATCATCAATTAAAATGCTATTGGTTAGCTGTTCAGCTAAAGTGTTAGCAATGAATTTTAATCTATTTCTCAACTCGTTTTCAACCGTTTTGGTGATATTTTTCTTTACTATTGAATAATTGATTGAACCAAATAACAATACCACAACAATTATCGCAAGTGAGAATTTCCAAAATAATGGAATAAAAAGTTTATTCGATAATAACCGAAACATTTTCGTAATTTTTTTTGTTATCTAAATTGAATCGTTCTAAAATAAGTAGATAAAATTAATAAAAAAATAGTCTTCTATTGCTTTTTATTATTTGGGATTTTTATGTACTTTATTCAGGTGTAGCAAAAGAACGAATAATCTTGTATAGTCCCGTTATACAACTCTATTCCTTTCTTTACGTCTTGTTTAACTTGTAACTTTGTTCTTAATGTTTTGTACAAAAAAATATTTCATCTTTGCGATTCTACTCATCCTTCCTTCTAACGCATTGTCATATTGGCTGGATATCCCTGTCATACTCAATTCTATTAAAGCTAAGATATAATCTTATTCGAGACCTCTTTATTCGGTTTTATCTTTCGTCCATTTCTTATCACTCCCTCATTACTATCAACTTTTTTAGGTTGAAGCAATAATAATAAAAAGGTTGCCCATTTTTAGACAACCTTTTAAATAATTGTGATTATTTAAAGCTATTTTCTACTTCTGGCGGCAACAGTCGGATTGTATGATTTTGTCTTCGTATTTTATTTGTTGGATGAATAGATTTAGGCGTCTTACTACATCATACTGCTTGTCATTTTCTTTTACAACTGGATCGTACTTCTTGCCTTCAGCTAAGATTATAATTTTTGCTCTTTTTAGAGCTTCATACATTTTTTCATTACTTTCAAATTTCTGTGTTGGGAAAAAGACCTGTCCGTTATTTAAGTATTCTCTAAATTTTTGGTCTTTCCGAAGCAAAGCCATAAGCTCGCTAAAACCGTGATAAACACGCAACTTTGAGAGATTATCATTGTCGCTGTTAAGGTTATCGCCATTGCGAATTGTGATTCTCTCTAATTCAATATTTGAATTTTGACTGATCCGACCTTGAATGAAAGTTACAGTTTCGCCAATGTAATTGCAAAGGCTTGCATCTCGAATATCACTGTAAGCTTCCAACTTAATAAGTAGCTTGGTTTCGGGTGCAAACTTTGATATTTCCTCCATCGCAGGTATAAAATGCTCAGTTATCTCGTTTTTCATACCGACGAGGTTTTTATCAACAGCTTTTGCATATTCACGATACTCTGAAATACGCTGCGATCGTTTCTCCCCTGTCCAGACTCCATAGCGTGTATTTCTCGGGTGAAGTTCAATATAAGCAGCATCTTCTAAATAATTTCCCTTTTGCATATCAAGCATATGTTGAGTAAGCCCAGCACTTGTATTCACCTTCCAGAAAGCTGTTTGATAATATGGCACATTTTTGTAATAATCATCAAGTATATCAACAAATTTCACGGCACAAGGTGGCTTTACAAAATATTCGGGATACAGTTTGACAAAGTCGTTAATCACAGTGTCTTGCGTAAAATGTATTTCAATTGGTTCGAGCATAGTTAGTTCGGAACGAGCAATTGCACCAATAGCTAAAACTTGTGTTGTGTCGAGTTGCGGAATAGTATCGTATTCAACAATTTTGTAAGATTTTTTCAGGATTTTGCCACCTTCATATACAATACGTCTGTTTATTATTTGCTTTGTAATTTCTACAAATGTTGTACGAGTTTGCGTAATTGTTTTAGTTTCAATTTTTGTTTCAAGCTTCGGTTGTTCTAATTGCTTTTGCAAAAGTTCTTTAGGAGGACACTTCACGTGTTTAATATCCTTGACTATTTCTTTTCGTTGCTCTTGGTTTTTGTTTGGATTTTGTTCATTATCAACGGGTTGAAACTCATTTTGTATGGTTATTGTTTCAAGCTCCGAAATAGGAACAAGTTCTGTAACATAAGTTGTATCAAATACTTCCTTAGCTTTTGGATTAATTACGGTATCATATTCAATAAGTCGCTCTTTTTTTACAATCAATGGATCAATAAATGAAATCTGTCTTGCTTTGTAATATTTGATTATTGTATCTTGTGGATCGTTGCAACCTGATGTATTAACTTTCGAACCACCATAAATTGCATACTTGTGCCCGTTGCTCAAAGTGAAGCTGGCGTTGTCTGCATCAAGCTCTTGGACTTTTCCCGTAGTTAAATCAACCAGTTTAATGACTGGCAGAAGTATTTTCTGCTTTGGTTGCTGTTCGTTAATAACATTAATATAGAGCTTTGCGACTGGTGGTGGCGGTGGTGGTGGCAATTTGCATTCTAAATTATAATTGAAAAGATAAATATCAAATTTGCCTTTATTTACTACAAGTGTATCTTTGCTTTTTGGTATGTTTTTAGGATTTGTATTTCTATTTGATGAAACAAAAAGTTCTTTTTGATACTCATTGTAATATGGAAATGCAACAAGCGGGAACATTTCGTCTGCATCGGTATTAATATAAGTATTTTCAAAGTCGTATTGATTACCTTTTTGTAACTTACGAGCTTTATCTTTTGGCTTGATAATTTGATTATGAAAATCAATTTCGATATCAGCTTCGTAAATATCATAATCTTTATCGCGATTGGAAGCAAAAAGTAATTTTGGTGCAATATTGCTACAAGCAACAAAAGGGCTTACTTCATTGAATTCGGCTGTGTTAATAAGGCTTTCGGTATCGAATTTTTTGGGTTCACTCCATTTATTACCAACCTTGAAAGCATAAAATAAATCTGAATTGCCACGTTTGATAACTTGCCGATCTAAAGTTGTAACCGCTGAATATGGATTGTCGCGGTCCGACGCCCAAATCATCACCAAGTTGCAAAGTGTATCGCTCCCAACCCAAGGATGAGAGTCCCAAAATGGTGAATTTATCGGTTCGGGCAAAGCTCTAAAAGTATAGGCACCGTTTTCTATTTGAAATGAAAAAATATCAGTGCCGCCAACATAGCCTATAAATGGCAGCGACATAATACGAGTGTAATTAGCATCAGGAGCGTGCGAAAGCGACACAAAACCACTATTGTTTGTAACAAATGCTACGTTTTCCAAGCGTTTTGTAAGATAATCAATTGTTTTGCTATTTCGAGCGACGAAGTCTTCTCCGAGCAAATCGTAGAAAAACATAAAAGCTGGTTTTATTCGACGAGTTGCTGGTTCGATATAAGCACTTGAACTTTCTTTTTTATATGCCGAGAAGCAATCATTTTCGTGAACTTTTAGATATGTTGCAATTTCATCATTTTGTGAATTTATAGAATCTTTCTCGGATGATTTACGGACTAAATCGAGATTCCCACTCGGTAAAATAAAAGTTTTCGGCGATGCACACGAAAATAAAACAACTGAAATTATTACTAATAGTAAAATATTCTTCTTCATATATTATCTCCGTTATTTATCCAATGGATAAAACATAATTGTAACGCGTTTGCGGTTAGGTGGGATGTTTGTTTGGCGAATTTCACTTACAAAGAAAACAAAGCGCTTGCCGTTTTTTGCGATGTATGTATAAACATTTCCTGGAACAACTGGGAGATCTATTGCGATGCGGTTTGCAGCCTGTGCACGAAGGTCATTGATAATATTTGCAGGTGGCTGTGGCACACCAGCGGCACCTACTGTACCTACAATTCTACCGTTTTGATCGATTACGACAATTGTTGCACCGTCAAATCGTACAACAGTTGCACCTGGTTGATTTGCACCGAAACGATTTCCAACATTATAGTTCGAAAATGATTGCACAATAGTCGGGAGATTGCTAACTACATAGTTGCAAAATGCTTGAGCATCTTCGTTTAAATAATTTTGGTCAATTTGGTCTATGCTTCCATAAATACGCAATGTTGCTCGCGGAATGTTTGGATCAACATCCTTTACAAGAATATCGCCAGCAAGCTCGACATTTATTGGATATCTATCAACAATTGCAGCATAGTAAATTTGATTATCGATAACAAACGGCAAAGATACAATCGGTATCTGAACTTTATTTACAAATCTGCTATCGTTAGGAAAATTTCCCGATGAAGCCGCATTTATTGGGAATTCGAACATACCAATATTGTAATCTGGATCTAAAATTACCTGCTCTTGCCCTGTATTTGGATCATTTACAATAGTAAAATTGGAGTTAAACTGCTCTATTGTAACAATTCGAGTTTGGCAAATTGTAATTGGATTTGCATTTTCGACAGGGCAATCGTTGCAAGAATTTAAAAGAGGAATTGAAAAAAGTAAAACAATCAACCATAATTTATTTCTCATATCTATTTTCCTTATATTGTTATTCCAATTCTGAAAATAATCGAATTTACTCGTTTACGTGTTGGTGCAATTTGCCCTAAATTAAATACTCTATCAGCATAAGAGATAGAGCGAAAACCTAAATCTGTCGAAAAGTCAATTCTTTTTGTGATAGGGACTTCTACACCGATGCCAAAACCGAGATTTAGAGGCATTGATATATCTAAATCTGGTGCTTTTGTATCAAGTTTTTTCTTACAATCATCGTTAAAATTAAGTTTCATAAGATCAATAGAAAATTTATCCACATTTACACCAAACAAGCCGTAAACAAAAGGAGAAATACAAGGACGGACTTCAAATTCTTCTACAATCTGTCGATTTTTCACTTCAACCAGGTAATTAGGATCAACTTTTTGAATAATAATCAAAGTATCACCATATTCTGGACATTCGCAATCTTTCACTGTGCGGATTGTGTCATAAGTAAAAATTTTGTTTACAGTCGTATCTGCAAAAGAAAAATCATAGGTTTTCGTTATTCGATCCCGTTTTAATTCGTACCGCACATATAAATTTAACGAGAACCGCCGCGTAAGAGTAGAATCAAATTTATTAAAAGTGCGAACGCCGGAAGAGGCAATAAGTCCTATTCCCCATCGCTTAGATTCGCCGAAACGTCTTCCGAAAGCCACATCAAAGCTCCAATCGCTCCGACCAATTTTGCGATCATAGGCATTGTAGTCGTTATAGAGCGAAAAACCAGGCTTAAGCTCGAGAAAATACTTACCTAATTCTCTGTCGGGACATTTAATGCAAAATAGACAAAAATCTGGCAAGTCGAGTTCAATTGGTTTGCAATTGCAAGGTGTTACGCAAGTATCCTTATAGACAGTATCAACAGGCACTTCACGCATATGGCGTGGTAGAAGCGGATCGTTGTAATTTTCGAAATAGTTAATATTGCCGTATTTATTTTGTGGAATATTAATTTTTAGACCAACCAAATCAATATCGTCGAACGGTATTTTTTCAATGATTTGACGCTTTTTTACTGACGAGTCAACGAAAACAACGTAGTTTTTATAAACCCAATGCGTCATTGGACAGGTATCTGGATAACCAACTACTTCAATTTTTTTCACTTCACCACGTAAAGCTGCACCAGAACGGAAGTTCTTAGTTTTGGGATGAGTTATATATTTATAAGCAGAATCTTGCTTAATTCTTACGGCATCATCATAATACACTTTCGCAGAACAAGATGCTAAAAGAATAATAATGATGCT
>DAIPLL010000065.1:0-7854 GCA_036769265.1 Kapaibacterium sp. (SeqCode) | reverse complement strand
CCAAGTTAAACCGTTATCTGTTGATTTTGAGAAACCAACTCTTCTTTTGTCTGGTAAGTCAATAAACATATTCGCAACGCAAGCGTAAACATTACCGTTTGGGTCGTTATCAATATAGATAGAATTATTATAGTGGGAACCTGAGGCGGGATTAGCAGCTTGTCTGAATTTGTCAATTCCCCATTGTGGTGGAATAGCTGATTGAATATCAATATCAGTCATATTTATTTGTGCTGTACCATAAGCACCGCCAGGATTGCCAGTTTCAGGTAATAATTGACCAGCTAAAACACTATAATCTACATTACCCTTTGCATATGTTGCAGCAGTTGTTTTAAACCATTTTTGACGTGATGCTGGATTGTTATCAACTGGACCTTTCAATGCAATAGCGTCAGAAAAATCTGGTGTAACAAATACAAAGTGTCCACCGTAGAAAGGAGCAGATGTTTGACCATCTTCTGCTTTAGCTACACGACTATATATAAAATAATTGAAATTAAGTGGATTAGTTGCACCTGTTGGATTTGATACAGCTAATGTAGGCATAACGTCGAAATGTTTCTGTTTTTGGAAAATAACTTGCGGAGTGCTCCAAGTTGCACCGTTATTTTGTGAATAAATTAAATACAGCACACCACTTTGTAAATAAAAGGGTTGATTTTCTTCAGTTGCAATAATATCACGACCAATTAATACGTAAGTATTTGATTTTGGTTCGTAGGCAATTGGTTCAGTATCTTCTTGGAACATCCAAGAACCAAGTAATAAATTGCCTTGTGAGTTTTTCAAAGCTTTGTAAATCGATGCTTGTGTTGAACTTACAGGAGCTTTAATAGATGCTGGTAAATCACTTTTAAACAAATAAGGTACTCTATTATAAGAGTCCTTCAATGCGTTAAAATCTACGGGCTTCAATTCGTTAGTTTTTGCCAACGCAAAAACAGGGAGCAAAGCTAAAATTAAAACAGCTTTGAATAAATTTTTCATTATAAATCTCCAAAAAGTTTAAAAAACAGAAAATACTATTAACAAACAATTAACAAAATTACAAATTATTTACACATCAGCAAAAAATATTATTTAATTTCAAAATATTGATATTGTTAACTATATTGACATTTTAAATTAAAAATTGGTTACAAGAGCAAAATATTTTATTTTTGCCACTCTTTTTGTTGAACTTTCTTTATAAAAAGATGATTGATATAAAAAAAATATTAGCTACTGAGTTTAATTTGCAAGATTGGCAAATTATTAACACATTGAATTTAAAAGAAGAGGGAGCTACTCTTCACTTTATTGCAAGATATCGAAAAGAAAAAACAGGAAATTTGGATGAAGTTATTTTACGTGAATTATTTGACAGATACGATTATTTAGTTGAACTTGAAGATCGAAAAAAAACTATTTTAAATACCATTTCAGAGCAAGGAAAGCTAACTGACGAACTAAAAGAAAAAATTGAAAATTGCATTAATAGAAATGAACTCGAAGATCTTTATCTACCCTATAAACCAAAGAAAAGAACTCGAGCAACTATTGCAAAAGAAAAAGGTCTCGAACCACTTGCGGAAATTATAAAACAACATAATTCTGAAGACAAAGATGATTTAGACTTGCTCTCCGTAGCCGAACCTTTTGTGAACAACGAAAAAGGTATAGCAAGTGCTAAGGAAGCATTAAATGGGGCGTCCGATATAATTGCCGAGGAAATTTCCGAAATTGCAGAAATTCGTGCTTGGATAAGAAATTACATTTTAGAAAATGGTTTTTTCAAATCTTTCATAAAAGATGAATTTGAAACTGGTTCAACTAAATATGAGTTATATCGTGATTTCAAGGTATCTGTTAAATCCATTCAACCACACACAATGCTGGCATTGCGTCGTGGTGAAGCTGAAGGTATAATTATTCTTGATATTGAGTTTGATGAGGAGGCAGTCCTAAATTACATTAAAAATAAACTTATATTCAATACAAAACCTAACATCAAAGCATTTCTTGAATCAACTGTTAAAGATAGTTTCTCACGTTTGATAAAAAATTCTATCATCGGTGAAGTTCGGCTCGCTAAAAAAGTTTATGCAGACGAAGAATCAATAAAAGTATTTGAGAAAAACTTACGCCAAATTTTACTTGCCGCTCCAGGTGGACTTAAACCAACGATTGGTATTGATCCAGCTTTTAGAACGGGTTGTAAAATAGCTGTTGTTGATGATACAGGAAAATTTCTTGAATATAAAGCAATATTTCCATTTAATTCGGATAATGAAAAGAATAACGCTCAGAAAACATTGCTTAATTTCATCGAAAAGTATAAAATAGAACTTATTGCAATTGGAAATGGCACTGCAAGCCGTGAAACAGAAGCATTTGTAAAAAATGCGATAAGTGATTTTCCAAATAAACCTATTGTAATTATAGTTAATGAATCTGGGGCATCTGTTTATTCTGCAAGTAAAATTGCACAAGAAGAATTCCCCGATTTGGATATTACGGTTCGTGGTGCTATTAGTATAGCACGTCGTTTGCAAGATCCGTTGGCTGAGTTAGTAAAGATCGATCCAAAATCAATTGGTGTAGGGCAATACCAACACGATGTCGATCAAAAGCTTCTTAAAAAGAAACTGGAAGAGACAATTGCAAGCTGTGTAAATTATGTTGGAGTAGATTTAAATACTGCATCTAAAGAGTTACTTACTTATGTATCGGGTATTTCGCCACGTGTTGCTGAAAAAATTATTGAATGGAGGAATCAAAATGGCAAATTTAAATCACGCTATGAATTAAAAAAAGTTCCATATTTTGGCGAGAAGACATTTGAACAAGCTGCTGGGTTTTTAAGAATTCGTAATGCTGAAAATATACTCGACTCAACAGCAGTGCACCCCGAGAGTTACCATATTGTAGAAAAGTTTTCAGAAGATTTGAAATTACCTTTGGCTGAAATCATTAAAAATCCCTCTATTCTTAAAAATTTAGATCTGAATAAGTATTGCATAGGTGATATTGGTTTGCCAACCCTTTTGGATATAATTTCTGAGTTAGAAAAACCTGGACGAGACCCACGTGATGAATTCCGTTGGGCTAATTTTCACGAAGATATTAATGAAATTTCTGATCTAAAAACAGGTATGATACTTGAAGGGGTTGTAACAAATTTAACAAATTTTGGTGCCTTCGTCGATATAGGTGTTCATCAAGACGGTCTTGTTCATATTTCAGAGATTTCACATAAATACATTAGCGATCCAACGAAAGTTTTAAAAGTTGGGCAGATTGTAAACGTAAAAGTCTTAGAAGTAAACGAAAAATTACGAAGAATCAATTTATCAATTAAGCAAGCTACTGAAAATAAACCTAAAACAAAACTAAATAAGAAAAAGACTTTTACCTTAGACGATTTAAAATCAAAATTTTCATAGGTTTATAGATTATTTGCTTTTTTAGTATTATAATTTTTATTTTAACATTTCGTTCTAAATGTTAAATAGTTTCATTTTTACTGAAACAAATTTTTAATTTTTGAGTAATTAATTAGATAAATATATGGTGAAATATGAAAAAAATGTTTCTTCTTTTAGCTTTGTTTTCTTTGTTATCTTGTTCAGATGATAAAGACACAACATCCCCTACAAAAGGTGCTCTGCAACCAACGACTTTGAATTCCTATTGGATTTTCGATACCTACGATATTGATTCAAATAATGTGGAAAAGAAAACAAATACATACGATTCTGTTGTTGTATCAGGACAAAAAACAGTTCTTGAGAAGTTAGCAACAATTTTTACTTCTTATACAAAAAATATTTCGAATGGACAAATTACTTCAAACGAAGAATATTACATTTACGAAGAAAATCAAAAAGTGTATATGCATTCAAGTAGATTTAATCAAGCTTTTGGGGATTTTTCGGTTTTGCCAGTAAGTTTCAAAGAGCAATGGGTGAAAGTAGCAGATCTGAATGATGACGATTGGAAAGCATACGAAGATGAAATCCCAGAAACTGCTTTTATGGGTTTAGGCACTTTTTCTGGTAAATTGCTTATAACTGGTGAAAGCAAAGGTAAAAAGGAATTTCCTCTAAATAATAAAAAATACACAGCATATGAATTTTATCTTAATGTTACTTTTAATGGAAATTTAAAACTTCAACAATCGCCAATTCCAATAAATTTAAACATAGAGCAGAAAATTTATTTGCAATTTGTAAATGGAATAGGTTTGGTAATGCAAAAAAACAGTCCAACTAAATTTCCAATTTTTAATATAAACGTTCCTGGTTCGAAATCAATATTAACTAAGTTTTTGATAAAGTAATTAAAAGGTTAAACAATGAAAAAGTATCTGTTACTAGCAATTATAAGCATTATTCTTGTTGCTTGTTCTGATGATGACAATCCATCGAACAACACAATTGATAAGAATTATTTCCCGTTAAAAGATGGTAACTATTGGTTCTATGAATATTATGATTTAGATATGCAAAACCAAATAAAGTATGACACAAAACGAAATGATTCTATAGTAAATGGTTCATCTGTAACATATCTTCAAAAAAATGCTCATCCTTTAACACAATATTCTTGGGTATTAGGGCAAATTCCAATTGAAAGTGGTAAGTATCATTTCTACACAGAAAATAATAAAATTTACTCTGAAACAAAATATATACTTCCTGGAAATGCTATTTTCGGTTTACCAGTTGATAAAATTGAAAACAAATGGATTGTTTTAGCAGATTTCACAGCGAATTCTTGGGATGTATTTTCACATCAATTTGCAAACGAAACAATAAGCTTGCCTGGGCTTCCATCAGGAATAAAGTTGAATGCAAATTACAGTGTAAAAGCAAATAGAAGTTTAAACTCATCGAAAATTACAATAGGAAATGTTAATTATGATGCAGCGGAAATTGTACTTAATCACACAATAAAAGGGAATTTAACATACTTACTTTTTAGTTTCCCTATAGATATAGTTTTAATACAAAAATTTTATTATGTTGATAAAATTGGTATGGCAAGAACTCTTTTAGAATCCAAAAAGGTTGAAATAAATTTAGGTCAGTTAGGAACACAATCCATAGATGTACCAGGCTATATAAAAAATTTAATTCGTTATAAAGTTCAGTAGGAAAAGCAGATGAAAAAAATACTATTATTTTTAGCTCTTATGTTTATACTTATTGGCTGCGGCGACGATGATAATTCAACAAAACCAAGCGAAAACAGAATTATTTCATTTGCTCCGCAATCGGGTGGTGTTGGGAATGTTGTAGAAATTGTTGTAGAGGGGTTTTCAACGAATAAAAGTGAATTGGAGTTGAAATTCAACGGTACTCTTGCAAAAATTGACACAATTTTAAAATCCACAACAGTAAATCGTTTGATAATCAAAACTTTTGTGCCGGTTGGAGCAACAACAGGAAAGATTTCAATCACATATAAAGGTACCACATATTTTAGTTCATCAGATTTTGTTATAAATGTAATTAATAATGAAATATTCCCAATGGATAATGGTTGGTTTTGGGTTTATAAAAAGTATCAACTCGACACAAATTCAAATCCAATTACAGATAAATACACTTTGGATAGTTTAGTTTGTGTTGGCAAAGAAACGATTTTACAAAAAGAAGCATATAAGTTTTTAAGCTTTTATACTCAGGATAACAACAATCAGTATAACCAAAGTTCAAATCAATATTACTACAAAGATACCAATAAATATTATGCTCATTCAAGTTGGTTTAATGAACTTTTGAACTTTGGTGCTGCAGGTTTAGTTTTGCCTTTTGAAATTACAGAGCAATGGGTTCTAATAATTAATCCGAATCAAAATGATTGGAGAATCTATTTGCGAAATTTTAATAACGAACAATTATCATTTGGAATTCTTAACGGTGAGCTTACAATAGATGGGATTAATCGCGGATATGTACCAACAACTATAGGCACAACTACTTTTCAAAACGTAATGCAAGTGGATTATAAATTCAAATTTGTTGGTAATGCTCAAACTCAATTAGGTAATTTACCATTAAATTTGGAACGTGTTATGTCTGTTTATTATTTGCCTGCTATTGGGAAAATCAAAGCAAAGATGAATCCGATGCGATTTATAATTGAGGGTTTAACTGATCAAATTATACCTGGGTTTGAACAACAACTATTTAGGAATAATATAACAAAATAATAAAATGAGGCTTTTATGAACTATGAAACTATAATATTTGAAAAATTAGGGGATATTGCAATATTAAAGCTAAATCGCCCTGATAAACTAAATGCACTGAATAGAAAAATGCTATACGAAATCGATGATTGTATAAAAAAAATTGAACTGGACACAAGTATTTATGGACTTATCATTACTGGCAGTGGCGAGAAAGCTTTTGCTGCAGGAGCGGATATAAACGAACTGCACGAATGCGACAAACAATCTGGGAAACTGTTTTCTGAATATGGCTCATATGTTTTTAAACGTATTGAACAGCTCTCAATTCCTGTAATTGCTGCGGTGAATGGTTATGCCCTTGGTGGAGGTTGCGAACTTGCAATGGCTTGTCATATTCGTTTTGCAGCAGAAAATGCCAAGTTTGGTCAGCCAGAAGTTAGCCTTGGGATTATTCCTGGCTATGGAGGCACTCAAAGACTACCAAGGTTGGTAGGCAAAGCAAAAGCTATTGAGCTTACTATTTCGGGCGATATGATCGGTGCGCAAGAAGCACTAAGGATAGGACTTGTCAATCGCATTTATAGCTTAAATGAGTTACTTGATAAATCCATAGAATTTTTAACAAACTCCTTGAAAAAAGGGAAAATTGCGATTAAAGCATCAATCGATTGTATAAACAAATCGCAAGAGCTATCTCTTTTAGATGGTTTAAATTATGAAAGCCAACGTTTTGGCGAAGTTTGCGGCACGAAAGATTTCAAGGAAGGTACAAAAGCCTATCTGGAAAAAAGATTGCCACATTTTACGTATGAATAGTGAGAGGGGCTAAAAAAGCCCCTTTAATTTTTGCAAAAATTGTTTAATATCAATATTTTTCTTTAAATTTGCATTATGTTCAACGTTATAAATTTCGAATTATGAAAATATCAAATAGTGTTACTTGGATCGGGAAAATTTATTGGGAATTAAGAAAATTCCACGGTGAGCAACTTTCGACTTACAAAGGCAGTTCATACAATTCATATTTAGTGAAAGATGATAAAATTGCAGTAATCGATACTGTCTGGACACCATTTGCAGAAGAATTTATCGAAAATTTAAAAAAAGAAGTTGATTTTGAAAAAATTGATTATATAATTGTTACGCATGCCGAACCAGACCATAGCGGCGCATTGCCTATATTAGTTGAAAATGCAAAAAATGCAAAAATAATTTGCTCTGCAAATGGTGCAAAATCAATAAAAGGCTATTATCATAAAGATTGGGATTTTCAAATCGTTAAAACGGGTGATAAATTATCCCTCGGTTCTAAGGAACTTATTTTTATTGAAGCACCAATGCTCCATTGGCCTGATACGATGATGTGCTTTTTATCTGAGGAAAATATATTATTTTCATCTGATATTTTTGGTCAGCATTTTGCATCTTATGATTTATTTGATTATCAAATTGAAGAAAATGATATTCTCTATTACGAAGCTTTAAAGTATTTTGCTAATATTATTGCACCTTTTGCCAAGAAAACAATTAAAAAAATCGAAGAATTAACAGCATTAAATTTACCGATTGATATAATTGCGACCGCACACGGAATCATCTGGCGAAAAGATATTAGCAAAATTATTGAGAAATACAAAGAATGGTCTTCTGCCTATAAAGAAAACCAAATT
>DAIPLL010000064.1:0-7925 GCA_036769265.1 Kapaibacterium sp. (SeqCode) | reverse complement strand
GAATATTCCAAAGGTATATCTACTGCTTCAGCTAAATAAGTTACAACTGTTGTATTCATAAAATTATTGCGTCTTTCGAATGAGTCTCGATCGACTATATGAATACATTTTGCGTTTTCTTTCCTCCATAATTTTACAAGTAGCATAGGATCTTCTGATATTTTGCAATAGTATTCATCCAGTTCAGGGAGGCATTTTATCTTTATTCCGCCCATACCTTCGGATAACTCTATTAGCGGCATAACTAAAATCATTTCCCATCCATAGCGAAATGCAATGACAACTTTATCAGAGTTTCAATATCGTTAATATTACTATTCTCTTGAAATACTTTTTTGATAGCTTTCTCAGCGATAAATCTATTATATCCTAAGGCACATAAAGCAGCAAGGGCTTCATCTTTTAGTTGATTATCGGTGCTTTGTAAATCACTTTGCTGTATGTTCAGTTTTAAAATTCTGTCTTTCAGTTCAACAAGCATCCTTTCAGCCGATTTTTTCCCTATACCAGGCAACTTTTGCAATGCTTTTAGATTCTCGCTCTCGACATAACTGGCAAGCTCTGAGGGGCTTACCGCTGAGAGTATCCCTATTGCTGTTTTGGGACCTATCCCTGCTATATTTATCAGCTCTTTGAACATCTCCTTTTCGCTTTCATCCCAAAATCCAAAAAGCAGAAACTGATCCTCTCTCGGTATCAAAACAGTACGTAATTTTATTTGACTACCAACTTCCGGTAATTTACTTGATGTTAGTAATGAAACAAACAAACTATAACCCACACCGTTACAATCAACTATTATCTCGGTTGGTTTTTTCTCTAATAATTTGCCATTTATAAGTGCAATCATTTCATTTGTGCAAAAATGAATTTTAGCAAATATAATAATCAAATTGATAGAATTAAATTAAAATTTTGTGTAACTATATCCTTTCAATTACGTTATACTTTTTAAATAAACTTAGGGGTTTTTTATGAAAAAATTTGCATCGATTATAGGGATTTTGCTTCTTTTGGTATCAAATTCTTATGCCAATTTCTATGTAAAAGGCAAAATTCTAAACGACAAAAAGCAACCCGTCGCAAATGCAAAAATTGAATTTAATGGCAAAATTAGCAAAAAAATCAAACTCGAAACCGATAAAAATGGCTATTTTTCATTTTCAACTAAGGATAGTACTGGTAAACTCACTGTAAAAAGTAGGTTATATGGTGTGCGAGAGATTAAAGTTTTAGCTTATAACAATGAATATTTGGTGATTACATTGAATAAAGAAACTCAAAAATCACACAGTGGCAAAACGCTTTCCTTTGCTCGAGAAACATATACTGATGCTGTCTATGCTTTACATACAAAAATGGAAACTATAGACGCAGGTGCAATCAATTTTTCAGGTAATATCGTTGACAATGTATCAACTGGAAAGCTTACAGCAGGCGACATAAACGACTTTAAGAAATGGAAAATGTGGAATGATCTTTCAGAGAGCGATTTGCTCGAATACAGAAAAAACTGGATGATAAGTCCTATCGATCGCTATACAGTACAACTTAAAAATCCATTAAACAATCCAATTGTCGATGCAGTTGTTACACTTAAAGAAGGGAACACTAAACTATGGCAAGCTCGCACCGACAACACTGGCAAAGCTGAGCTTTGGGCAAACGCATATAACTATTTTGAAAATTACAATAATTTAAACATTGAAATACAATATAAAAATCGTTTTTATTCAATTAAAAATCCAACTAAATTTTACGATGGTATAAATTTTTTAGAAATTGACGAACCTTGCAATCATTCCAAAAATTTGGATGTTTCATTTGTTGTAGATGCCACAGGTTCAATGGGAGACGAGATAGAATATCTCAAAGCAGAGCTTATAGATATAATAAACCGATTAAAAGACTCAATTCCAAATATGAATATAAGACTTTCGGCTTCGTTCTATCGCGATTTTGGCGATGAGTATTTAGTGAAATCAGTTGATTTTACCGAGGATGTTAGCAAATTATTGGACTTCATCAAAGCTAATTATGCTGACGGTGGTGGAGATTTCCCAGAAGCTGTGGATTTTGCTTTACAAGAAGCTATCGACAAACTTTCTTGGAGCAGTGATGCTATATCACGTATTATTTTCCTAATTCTCGATGCTCCGCCACATAACGAACCTGATGTAATAAATCGCCTTCAACATTACCTTCGGCTATCCGCAAGTAAAGGTATTCGAATTGTGCCGCTTACTTGCAGTGGTATAGATAAAAGCACAGAATATCTTATGCGTTCATTCGCATTGCTTACAAATGGTACTTATCTTTTCCTGACCGATGATAGCGGCATCGGTGGCAAACACCTCGAACCAACAACTGATAGCTATTCTGTTCAACTTCTCAATTCTTTGATATTACGAACAATTTATCAATTCAGTTACATACCATCTTGCAAAACCCAAACTGTTTTGAAAAGTGATACTCTTTTTGTAGCAAACGAAAATAACGCTGTAATTAACTCAGTCCTCCCATCAGACGAGCAAACCAATAGCTCGTCAAGTGTTGATGTCAAATGGAAGTATTATCCAAATCCCAATCAAGGCATTCTTTTTATAGAACTTTCAGCAAGTATCAAGGAACTTTTCATAGCTGATATTACTGGAAAAATTATTTACCGCATCGAAAATTCAAATATGCAAATGCTAACAATTGATTTATCTCATTTACCAAATGGCTGGTATTTCATTAAATATGAATATGCACCTGATAAGTGGCTAAACGGAAAATTTATATTGCAAAGATAGTTTTTCAGCAAAATTTTTAATAAAAATATGTAAATTTGCTGTTAAAATTTAGATAATAATTTTATGACTTTAGAAGAATTTGTTCAAAAAAACCATAGATTCATTGCTGCTCATCGTGGTGCTTCAGGAAATGCGCCAGAAAACACTCTCGAAGCTTTTCGTCAGGCAATCGATTGTGGTGCAAAGTTGGTGGAAGCCGATATACAAATTACAAAAGATAACGTCCCAATTGTTTTCCACGATGATGAACTTGGTAGAACAGTCTCTGGCACAGGGCTTATTGCTGAATATACCTATGAAGAACTTAAAAATTTTTCTGCTGGTATTTGGTTCAACAAAAAGTATGAGAATGAGAAAATTCCAACTCTTGATGAACTTATCGAATTAATCAAAGGTAAAGCTTTTTTAGGTTTGGAGATTAAACCTAACAACAAAACACTAAATACTGCTCGTGTACTTTTGCAAACTTTAAAGAAACACGATTTTGTATCTGCAACAGTTATCGCATCTTTTGATTATTTGGTTTTAAAGCAAATTAAAGCTGAATATGATAATTCACACATTGCTGCAATAAAAATTCCTGGCGATTATGTCTTACCTTCTGAACTCAAAAAGCAATTTTCAATCGAAGCATATGTTTGTGCTGTAGATGAAATAAACGACCAAATTGTTGAAAATATTAAAACAAACAATATTTTCTGGGGAGTTTATAATGTTGATAGCGAAGAAGATTTCCAAAAAGCTATAAAATCAGGTGTTAATGCCATTGGTACCAATTTCCCTTGCCAAATGAACAAGTTACTTGAAAAATTAAACGGTATTTAATAATTTTTTAATTCTAAAAACATATTTTTGTAATCTGATTGAAATTTAGTATATTTGTACTACGTGTTAGAATTTTTATATGCCAAGAACAAATATACATATAGAAGATTTCTTGATTTGCAAGTGCTTTAAAACTAAGGGATTTCCTTTTGCAGTGCCTGCATCACGTGCTGGAAAAATCTTGCGTTTTAAGCATTATACTACTGATGCCCCAATTTGATTCCTCATTAAATATCCAATATCCCTCGCAATTTTATAATTGGCAAGAATAAATACTTCATTTAATTATTATTTGGAGAAAAATTGTGAAAACACAAGATTACATTGCGCTTGAAAATGAATATGGAGCTCACAACTATCATCCGCTTGACGTGGTAGTTGCAGAAGCACGTGGTTGTTATGTTTATGATGTCGAAGGTAAAAAATATCTTGATTGTCTTGCAGCTTATTCCGCAGTAAATCAAGGGCATTGCCACCCAAAAATCAAAGAAGCTTTCATTGAGCAAGTAAACAAAGTAACGCTTACAAGTCGTGCTTTTCGTAACGACAAATTACCATTGCTTTACAAAAAAATGCACGATTTAACCGGTTACGATATGTTTCTTCCGATGAATTCGGGTGCAGAAGCTGTTGAAACTGCCATTAAGCTTGCTCGTCGCTGGGGCTATGATGTTAAAGGTGTAGAAAAAGACAAAGCTGAAATCATCGTTGCTACTGGTAATTTCCATGGTAGAACAACGACAATCGTAGGATTTTCAGACGATCCCGACTCATTCTATGGATACGGTCCTTATTGCAAAGAAGCATTCCCAATGCACGAATATGGCAATATCGAAGACTTGAAATCCAAAATTTCCAAAAACACTGTCGGCATCTTAATTGAGCCAATTCAGGGTGAAGGTGGTGTTGTGATCCCACCAGAAGGTTACCTGAAAGCCGTCGAACAAATTTGCCGTGAAAATAATATTCTGTTTATTTGCGACGAAATCCAGTCAGGTTTAGGTCGTGCTGGTAAATTATTTGCTCATTATTATGAAGGTGTTCGCCCCGATATAGTTATTGTTGGGAAAGCTCTCTCTGGTGGTTTCTATCCTGTTTCAGGTGTGCTCGCAGATAAGCACATAATGCTTGTTATCAAACCAGGTCAGCATGGTTCGACATTCGGTGGCAATCCACTTGCTGCCGCAGTTGCTATTCGTGCATTGGATGTGTTGATCGAAGAAAAAATGATCGAACGTTCAGCTGAAATGGGCGAATACTTTATAAATAAACTTCGTTCAATTAACAATCAAAAGATTAAAATGGTGCGTGGACGCGGCTTGTGGATAGGTCTTGTACTTAATACAAAAGCTCGTCCTTATTGCGTTCGCCTTATGGAAGAAGGTATGCTTTGCAAAGATACACACGAGACCATAATTCGTATTGCACCGCCACTTGTAATCACTAAAGAAGATATTGATTGGGCGGTTGCAACTTTAGAGAAAGTTTTAAATGAAAATTTAGGTTAATATTTACTTATAATTTAAAGGAGATTTTATGAAAAAACAACGTGTTATTATTATCGGTGCCGCTGGTCGCGATTTCCACAATTTCAACACAATTTACCGCGACAACGAAATGTATGAAGTTGTTGCATTTACTGCTGCTCAAATTCCAGACATCGATGGTAGAAAATATCCTGCTTCTCTTGCAGGCAAATTATATCCAGATGGCATTCCAATCTTCGATGAAGCAGATTTAGAAAAATTAATTAAAGAATATAATATTGATGAATGTGTTTTATCTTACAGCGACCTTTCTTATGATACGGTTATGCACATTGGATCTCGCGTAATGGCTGCAGGTGCAAAATTCTCGATGATGGGTTCATATCCAACTATGATTAAATCAACTAAACCTGTTATTTCAATCTGTGCTGTTAGAACTGGTTGTGGCAAAAGCCAAACTACACGTGAAGTTGTCCGCCAGCTTATAGCTATGGGGAAAAAAGTAGTTTCTGTTCGCCATCCTATGCCTTATGGTGATTTGGAAGCTCAAAAAGTTCAACGTTTTGCTTCAATCGAAGATTTGGAAAGACATAACTGCACTATTGAGGAAATGGAAGAATACGAACCACATATTGCAATGGGTTCGGTTATTTATGCTGGTGTTGATTATGAAGCAATACTTCGTGAAGCTGAAAAAGAAGCTGATGTTATCGTTTGGGATGGCGGAAATAACGATATGCCTTTCTATCAACCTGATTTGCACATCGTTGTTGTTGATCCTCTCCGCCCAGGTCACGAAATTAGTTATTATCCCGGCGAAGTAAATTTGCGTATGGCTGATGTTATTGTTGTTAATAAAGTCGACTCAGCTTATCCAGAAGATATCGAAGAAGTATTGGATAATGTTCGTTTATATAACCCAAAAGCTCACATTATTCTCGCTGCTTCATCGATAATGGTTGAGAATCCTGAAGTTATAAAAGGAAAGAATGTACTTGTTATTGAAGATGGTCCAACTTTAACTCATGGTGAAATGGATCACGGTGCTGGTATGGTTGCTGCTCGTCGTTATGGTGCAGCAGATTTTGTTGATCCACGTCCTTATGTTGTTGGTAAAATTGCAGAAACATTCGAAACCTATCCTGAAATTGGTATATTGCTTCCGGCTATGGGTTATGGAAAGCAACAAATGGCTGATTTAGAAGCAACTATTAACCGTGTTGAGTGTGATTCTGTTGTTATCGGCACTCCAATCAATCTTGCTCGCTTCATTAAAATTAACAAACCAAATACACGCGTTTATTACGAATTAACTGAGATCTCCGCTCCTAAAATTGGTGATGTGCTTCGCGACATGCCACAATTAAAAAAATAATTCCTTTTTATATTGCTGAAAATAAAAAGGGCTGCCCTCTCAAAAAGGCAGTCCTTTTCAATTTTAAATCAATTTGTTTTATTCGTATCGCAAAGCCTCTATTGGATCTAAATTTGCTGCTCGTATTGCTGGTATTAGCCCAGCTAGCACTCCAACCGCTATCGAAACAATAGTCGCAATTATTAACAAACGTATAGGTATAATTGGCGATAGGAAATTGAGTCCTTCTATCCACATTGGTAAATAAGTAGCAGCAAGGTATGCTATTGCTGAGCATATAATAAACGAGACTATCGCACCTATAATACATAATACAGCCGCCTCTACTAAAAACTGGTATAATATCGATCGTTTCTTTGCTCCAACTGCTTTGCGGATGCCAATCTCCTTTGTTCGTTCTGTGACAGAGACAAACATAATATTCATTATTCCAATCATACCAACTAAAAACGATAGAAATGTCATCCCAATACCAATACCCCAAACTGAAGCTCTTATTGTAGCGAATGATTTCTCAAAAGCTTTTGTTTCATTTATCGAAAAGTCATTCTCTTCTCCCGGTTTTATATTTCTGATTGTTCTCATAATTCCTTCGGTTTCAGCTCTTACCTCTTCAAGCGATGCAATAGAGCCAGCTTTTACACATATTGTGAAACTTCTATTCATATAACCAAATGTTGAAAAAAATGTTTTCATAGGTATGTAGATAACATTATCAACGAAATCCATCATCATTGTTCCTTGCTTCTTAACTTGCCCGATTATCAAAAAATTTCTACCATTTATTTTTATTGTCTTTCCAATTCCATTGCTATCGGGGAATATTTGTGCTGCTGGAATAGTCCCAATAACACAAACATTTTCACCTTGTCGGTCTTCAAATTCACTGAAAAATCGACCACGCTCAATAGAACCCATTGGAGTTAGGGCATATTCATAGGTAACGCCTTCAATTCCAATTCCTGAATATGTTTCTCCTGCATATTTTACTTGCCCACCCCAATAACGCGCATTTGGAACAACAACTTCTGCTGAATGCATCATTTCCTTAAAACGTGTTGCCTGTTCGTAGGTAATATTTTTACGAGCTTGCACTTCTTTCCAGTTTTTCCCTCCAGCCCAATCCCATTTATCAACATAAAGCATATCCTTGCCGATAATATTAAATGTGTCCTCTACTGCTTTATCCAAGCCTGCAAGAATCCATCCCATCAAAATTACAAAAGAGATACCTATCACAACACCCAACGAAGCAAGTGCCGACCGCAATTTTGCGGCTTTCATCGATTCAAAAGCAATTTTTATTGATTCTTTAATTTCAAGCAGTATCATAATTTGCTTCAATTTTGTTAATAAATCGGATTTGGATTTATTTCATCACGTTCAATCAGTCCGTCTCGTATGCGTATAATTCGATGTGCATGGCGTGCTATTTCTTCTTCG
>DAIPLL010000063.1:0-8067 GCA_036769265.1 Kapaibacterium sp. (SeqCode) | reverse complement strand
AATGCTGAAGTTACAAACGGTATCCAGCTTGCCGATAAAGCTGGTGCTGCATTGAAAGCAATTGTCGATAGTTCAACTCATTTGCTTGATATGATTAGCCAAATCGCTACTGCAAGCGAAGAGCAAGCCGCCACCGGCGAACAAATCACCAAGAACGTAGCAATGATTTCCGAAGTAGCTCAAGATTCATCACGTCGTATTACAGAAATTGCTCATTCTGCTGATGATCTCTCACGCTTAACTGACGAATTGCGTGGTCTTGTTGCTCAGTTCAAAATTATGCAAAGCGAGTTAGGTTATACACCAAAAAGATCACTGTCATCAAAATCTAATAAATATTTAGCTGATAAGAATTAAATACAATAAAGAGTGTAAAAATATGGGCGGCTGATGCCAGTCGCCCATTTTCTTTTGGATTATAAACTTTTGCAGTTATGTAGCTTATTTTGTTTTTAATGCAAAATATTTTCTCTGAAAAAACAACGCAACATTAACAAGTGAGATTAATACAGGTACTTCCACCAGCGGACCTATTACAGCAGCGAATGCTTCGCCCGAATGCAAACCAAACACTCCAATCGCAACTGCTATTGCCAATTCAAAATTATTACTTGCCGCTGTAAATGACAAAGTAGCAGTTTTTGAATAATCTGCTCCAATTTTTTTCCCTAAATAGAATGAAACTAAAAACATTATGACAAAATATAAAACAAGCGGTATGGCAATTCTTACAACATCAAAAGGAATTTTTACAATATACTCGCCTTTGAGCGAAAACATTGCAATAATTGTAAAAAGCAATGCTACTAGAGTAATTGGACTTATCTTAGGTATAAAAACCGTATGATACCATATTTTATTTTTCAATTTTATCAATGTAAATCGAGTTATTACTCCTGCAAAAAATGGGATTCCAAGATAAATAAATACGCTCTCGGCTATATCTGCTATTGAAACATTTACAACTGTACCTTTAAGTCCAAAAAAACTTGGTAAAACCGTAATAAAAATATATGCATAAAACGAAAAGAAAAGCACTTGAAACACTGAATTAAATGCCACCAGTCCAGCTGCATATTCAGTATCGCCTTTTGCAAGCTCGTTCCAAACTATAACCATCGCTATGCAGCGAGCAAGTCCAATTAAAATTAGACCATTCATATACTCAGGTGCATCGTGCAAGAATATTACAGCAAGAAGAAACATCAAAATTGGTCCTATTATCCAATTCTGCACAAGCGATAGTCCTAATACTTTGAAATTTCTGAAAACGTCAGTCAATTCTTCGTAACGAACTTTTGCAAGTGGTGGATACATCATTAAAATCAATCCAATTGCTATTGGGATATTAGTTGTGCCATATTCAAATTTGCTCCAAAAAATTGTTATATCAGGATACAAATACCCGATTAGAACTCCAATTGTCATTGCAAGAAATATCCATAAAGTTAAATACCTATCCAGAAAATTCAATTTCGAAGCTACTTTTTCCATTCTTTACTCCACTTTAAATTTCCAAAGATTTATAAAATTCAGAGAATGCTACTTTTATCTCATCACGTACTCGCCGATAAACTGGAAGCACTTCTTCGGCTGTTCCCCGAGCTTCTGCTGGATCATCGAAACCAATGTGTAATCTGTGTTTTACATTTCCAACGAATACGGGGCATTCTTCTTTTGCATTATCGCAAACTGTTATAACGTAATCAAAGTCTTGATTAATAAAATTATCTACAAGTTTCGGTGTGTGATGGCTTATATCAATTCCAATTTCCTTCATTACTTGCACAGCATAAGGATTGACCTGGCTTGCAGGATGAGTGCCAGCGGAATGCACCTCTAAACGCCAATCCAAAGAGCGTAAAAAACCTTCCGCCATTTGGCTGCGGCAAGAATTACCTGTGCATAAAATCAATATTTTCACTTTTGTTCTCCTAAAATTAAACAACTTTATAACGTATTTTAATTTATATTATTTTCATTTAACAAAAGTTTGTTTGATTATTCAAACAATTTTAATATTTTTAAATTTTATTAAAAATATAATTTTGAGTGCTATTATGATCGAAGAAATTCTACTGCTTAAAAATGAAATGCTCGAAAAATTGTCTCTAATACAAAATGCTAAAGAACTCGAACAATTCCGTCTCGAATATTTAGTTAAAAAAGGTCCTCTGCAAGCCTTATTCGACAGGATGAAAAATGTGCCACCAAGCGAGAAACCTGTGGTTGGAAAAGAGCTAAATTTATGCAAAAAAGAAGTTGAAGATAAATTCAAGAGTTTGAAAGAAAAATTCGAAGCTACAAGTTTGGAAGCACCAACAATTGACTTAACTCTTCCCGGAAGACGCCATCCGAAAGGAACATATCATCCAATTTACCAAACTTTGGACAGAATGGTCGAAATTTTTGTGGAGATGGGTTTCTCAGTTGCACAAGGTCCAGATATTGAAGATGAATACCACAATTTCGATGCCCTCAATTTCCAGCCCGATCACCCAGCACGAGATATGCAGGATACATTTTTCATCAGTTCACCGCATAATAATATACTCTTGCGGACACACACATCACCAGTTCAAATACGCGTTATGCAATCTCAAAAGCCACCAATTCGCACAATTATGCCTGGGCGCGTTTATCGGAATGAAGCAATTTCCGCTCGTTCGCTTGCAGAATTCCACCAAATAGAAGGGCTTTACATCGACAAAAATGTGAATTTTGCTGAACTAAAAGCCACAATGATGGTGTTTGCTAAAAAAATGTATGGTGATAATATAAAATTCCGCTTTCGTCCATCTTTTTTCCCATTTACAGAACCCAGTGCGGAAATGGACATAACCTGTTTTCTCTGCGGTGGCAAAGGTTGCCGTGTGTGCAAGCATTCGGGTTGGCTCGAGGTTGTCGGCTGCGGCATGGTGCATCCGAATGTCTTGCGGAATTGCTACATCGATCCTGAGGTTTACTCAGGTTATGCCTTCGGTTTCGGTATCGAACGTGTAACTATGCTGCGTATTGGAATCGACGACATCCGACTATTATACGAAAATAATTATAAATTTTTGAACCAATTTTGATGAGCGATATAAGCAATATCGGCGGTCCCGACCGTACCGGGCAAGGTGGCGGTAGCGGGAACTACTATGTGCCTATGCGTGCTCGCCAACAAATAAAAACCGAAGCGCAAAAGCTAAAAGTTGGCGAAATCGTACTCGGTACAGTTATGGAAATAGTAAGCAATGAGATTGCCAAAGTTAAGCTTCCTATGGGCACCTTCACCGCTGTTCTTCATAAACGTTTGTGTCCAGGTGATACACTATTCCTCTTGGTCGCAGAAATCGAGCCGCAGCTTGTGCTGAAAGTCCATTCTGTTTCTACAACTCAAGCTGGGCGGTTGCGTGCAAGCCAAGAAATAGCACGCATCTTAGATTTACCCGAAAAACAATTAATAATTGATATAATTGAATACCTGTCCAAGAAAAAATCAACTATCTTACGTTCTGAAATCATTAACTTCTCCTCAATCCTTGATAAATTAAATTTTAATGAAAAGAATCACTCAAAAGAAGCATTTTTCAACTCAATTTTTACTTTTACCATTACTTTAAATAAAGATATCGATCTTGTTGTGAAATTTTATGATGTTTTTCTCCCACTGAACGAGATGTTTCAAAAACTATCAGATGCATTATATAAATTCGAATTGTTTAAAGCATATCACATTCAATCGAATACACCAGAAATTCAAGCTAATCCAATTTTTTTAGAAATAATCCGAAAAACCGAAGAATACAATAAGTTTGCTCAAAGCAATAGTTTACCTATTTTTCTTATTTTCTTAGCTAAAAATTCATACGAAAATATGATGTTTCGTATAGAGATTTTCACTGAAATGCCAGCAATTGGAATAAAACCAAATATTTCACAAATAATTGAAAGCTTTACAAACAATTTTTGCAACACTATTGATCAATTTCTTAAACTAAACAATGCTTACCAAATAATATGCTCCGAAAAAGAGAAAATTATTGATACTCTCGATAGGTTACTTATCAAATCAAACTCAGCGATAACGCATTTTTCAGTTTTTAGCGATAAAAATGGGATCCAAATTTTAAAGGAAAGGCTTTTGCGAGCTCTACCTCGCAATTTTACTGTTGTTATTTAATTGAGCACACGTCCTGCACCAGCATAAATACTGCTTAAATATTCATCGCTTACATTCTGTTTTATGACACCGCGTCCAGTGGCGGAGTGAATAATTTCACCTTTGCCGATATAAAGTGCAACGTGTGTTATTTTACCTTTTTTGCTGTAGAAGAGCAAGTCTCCGGGCTGCAGCTCGTCCCAATCTATCCTTTTGGAATAATTATACTGCATTTGTGCTGTTCTCGGTAGCGTTATTCCAACCTCGTCAAAAACGCTTTTCACAAATCCCGAGCAATCAACTCCTTGGCGAGTGTTTCCTCCCCAAAGATACGGTGTGCCGAGCCAGCTTTGTGCAGTTGCAAGAATTTTCTGCTGTGTATAATTCAATTTCTGCTCATTCTTTGGTAATTTTTTTACTTCAATATCCTCATTTTTTTTACTTTTATCAGGCAGCGGTTGTTTATGCTCTCTTGCCTCTGTATATTCATCTTGCTTGCTTGTGCGTTCGCTCGAAAACCTTACGCTACTTGCGCAAGCAGTTAAAAACAGAATTATTAATATCAAACCAATATTTTTTAAGTAATGGATCATTTTTTAGTAAAAGTTAATATTAATCTTTTAATATAATTTGTAGCTTTCGATAATATATCAGAATTAATAAGCAAAAAAAGTACGGCAGAAGTTAGAATAAAACTTGCTTTTAGAATTGATTCGTTCATTTTCCCCCCAAAGTATTTATTCCTTTTATGAAAATTAAGCAAAAAATATGCCACTAAGTTTTTCTAAGTGGCATTGTTTTTTCTTATCTGTAATGAAATTATCTGCCGCCAGCAATCGAAATTCGTATATCCAATCCGACTTGTGTTGTATGGAAACCTGGTTGGGCTGCTCCTTCGTTAAATGTTCCCTCGTATCGGAAGAAAAGCGATGCAGTTACGCGGTTGCTCATCGAATATCGGGCTCTCGGCTCGACTATGATTTGTTTGTTACCAGTGAGTGTACGCCCGTTTTTGTTTTTACCTGTAAAGCTCGAACGGTCTAAAACGTCAAACGTAGTGTTCGAATTGTCTTTGAATGTGAAAAGAAAACTGTATTCCAAATCATTTTGCAAACGTATTCCAAACAGTGGGAACTCAAATCCACGTTTTGTATAGCTTGCTTGGGCTGTGATTTCGTTTGTTGTTTGCTTCGAAATAGTTGAGCGTCCTGCGGCATTTAATTGATATGATGTCTGCGAAATCCATTTCAAGCTTGCGGTGAGCAAACCATCGAGCTTATCTTCATCAAAATTAGCTGTTACACCAATTACAGGATTAAAACCATATTGCACAATTTGATTTTGTATTGATCGCCCGTTATCAGTAATGGAGGCACTTTCCTGATATGTGGAGGTATAAACGTGATCAACGGTAACTTTCTTTACATAATCTTTCCAAAATGCGTATTTTTCAAGTCCTTCCCAACGTATTCCATAGTTTAAGCTCGGTAAAAATTTCCCAATTTTACCGCCTGTTAGCGAGAACATTTCAAGTCCTTCGTAGAATGACCGATTTAGTGCCTCCAATAGCTTTTGGTTCTTCGAAACTGTGTCCAAATCTGAGTTAATAATTCCAACTTTACGTTGATTATATAGCTCTACAACGTGCTCTATTGTGTTCTGGAATGGATTAAATCCAAAGATGGTTGGGAAAGTCAAATAAGTGCGGTTGTATGTCTCTGTTATAATAACGTTACGAGGTGTAGGACGCCCGAACTCGTCTGTTTCAACTGTTTGATTGCGATTATATCCAAGAGCCGATTTCCAATTAACATCCAATGTAGCACCCTCCCAAAGCGGGCGTGAAGTTCTTGCTTCGAGAGTTGAATTCTGTGCAAAATTCTCTTGCAACACGGCATTTGGCGGACGTCGCCCTTTGCTTGTTTTAAAACCAAAGTATGGGAATTTATTGCTACCAGTCATTTGAAAATCACCGTGCGGCGAGCTTACAAGCCCAAGCTGGTATGGTGTCGATGGTCCGAACATTTCTAAACTTTGACGTCCCAAGAAGCTTCTTGCCCAAACGTTTGAAATACCAGTCCCACCAAAAACACCTGGATTTTGTGCCGAATTTGTTTGATTAAATGTAAAATCAATCTTTTCCCAATCGAAAAATACTGTTTTAATAAAGCTTGAAAAACCACTCAATTGATTTCTACTTGTATCCGGCTGAGCAGGACGGCGTCCTAATGGATTTGATTTTATGCCAAACCATTCATCGGACATTGATTTAAGCTTGATTGATTGATTAACTCTGATATTATTAGAGAAACCGGCGCTTTTTGCTATATCACGAATTTTTGGATCTTGCTGCATCGGATCTGTCCAGTTGTAGCTTGTGCTGAACGAACCTGATATATCAATAAAACTGGAAATATTTGCAATATTTGGAAGTATTGGCTTGAAATTTATTGCAAAATTTTGAGAATGAAGATTGTCTTTTCCTAAATCGATCCACTTATCTTTAAAGAAAATCTGGCGTGCAAGCTCGCTACCTGTTCTTTGGCGTCCGAATTCATCAAGCTCGAACGGCACAAGTGTAGAATTTGTTGTAAAATTATAATCAATAATTGGATTGATGAATCCACCTTCGGTAAGCTTCCAATTAAATCCAGCAGAGCGGTTAGCTGAGAAATCTCTTATCACGGGGCTTGGGAAATCCAAAAAGCGTGATTGTTCGGTCGCACGGCGACGTGTCATATCAAGTCCGCTTGTGAAATTGGATGGGTGAAAATTTATTTTCCAGTTTTTGTAAGCACCGAAAAAGGGAATATCTCCGATCCAAGTAAGCGGAGTTACCGATAACAGAGAAGGAATTGGCAAAGCATACTGCAAGTTAAGCCGCCACATCCAATTAAAGCGTTGTCTATAAAGTGAAGAGCGTTCGAACTCCTGTGCATAAGAATATCCGATTGTTACACGGTTGAATGTTTCCGAAACAAGCCAATGTTTAACAGGAATCCCGAGTTTAATACCAGTTAATGCCCAGCTATCCTGCACTTTTAGTGTTTGCGAAGCTTGTTTTACTTCTTCGGCAGCTCTGTTTGCTTCCTCCTCGCTCAGTCCAGCCGCACGAGCTCTTTGGTATGCCGCTCGAGCAGCTTCATTGAGATTGACATCCGAATTTGCTTGATAAACTGGCTTATCGTTGAATTCAGCATGAGTGTATGTGATTGGCACTTTCATTTGGCTGAAGCTTTTTGGAGCGAATTTCTCCAAATTGCCAGTCATCGTTATATTCCAATTGGTTGAATTAAGTCTATTCCCAAAACGTTCTTCAATTCTATGGAAATTTGGTTGGTATGTATTAAATGTAGCGTCGATTGTACCTAAATCGGCAAGTTGCATATTAAATCCGGCAATGCCAGCCCAATCATTAGAAGCTTCTGGATCAAGCAAACGTATTTCATTAATCCACATAGTTGTCGATAATTCTTGAAATGCATCTGATGGATTAGAAATGCCTATGCCAAAAAACTGCACCCTTGTAAGAATTGGATTACCTTTTATTGCAAATGTTGCAAGTGGATCCCCTGGAACAGGGAAGACCTGCCTTTGCCATTGTAGAGATGTATCTCTTATTTGCTTTATAGCAGTAAGTTCAGCCAATTTTATCTCAATATCTTGCCAACCTCGCAAAAGTGGACGCCTGTATTCATAATAATTAGCTGAATCGATACCGAAACGTATGAACGCATACGCTTTCGCTTTTGCCCCCGCTACCATATTCGATGGCATTGAGCCATCGCCGTGAATGAAAAACTTCAGCTTCTTATAGTAGAAAATATCCATCTGACGGAAAAATCGGACAGCCATTCTCACTTCGCCCCCAACGTAAATTCCGAACCGATAGCGAGAGCGACTGCTCGTTCAGCCGTATA
>DAIPLL010000279.1:0-1010 GCA_036769265.1 Kapaibacterium sp. (SeqCode) | reverse complement strand
AGGGGAAGCCTTGTGGAACGCACTGTTAGCGAAAAGAATCCCTATGGTAGTAATGTTTTCAGAGATAGTATAAATTATAAACAAAACGAAAAAGCTCTTGAAATCACCAATTATAACGAAAATGGCGAAGTTCAAAATATAAAAACTTATTTCTATAATAATTACGGATTAGTTTCTGTCGAAATAGAAGCAGACAAAAACGGAAATATACTTAAAAAATATATATACCAATACGAATATTTTTAAATAAATATTCCTGCAAAATTTCCAAAAGTGCCGCATTGCAATAATAATACTACGCTGGATTCTTTTCAGAATTATCCAGTTTTTGTGCTTTGATCAAGAATGTTAATTTGAGCTTGTAAATACATCATAGCACGAACATCCCTGTCTGCAATTTAGCTCCAAACATCGGTATATTTTACTTTGTAATTTAATTTTGCTTCAATAAATCATTTTGTAAATCCAAAAAAAAGTCGTAAAATTGAAATTTGTTTTATGTAAATATTTGTATGTTTAAGTACTTATACGTGAGATAAAATGTTTAAATCATTACCTGAAAAAATATCATATCCAGAAATCGAAAAATCTATCTTAAACTATTGGAAAGAAAATAAAATATTCGAGAAGTCCTTAGAAATTTCAGATAAAGGGAAAATTTATAGCTTTTACGAAGGTCCTCCTACTGTCAATGGCAAACCGGGCATTCATCATATGATGGCGCGCACAATTAAAGATACAATTTGCCGCTATAAGACAATGCAAGGCTACTACGTAAGACGTCAAGCTGGGTGGGACACACACGGCTTGCCCGTCGAAATTGCCGTCGAGAAAGAACTCGGGCTCAAAGATAAATCTCAAATCGAAGTTTATGGCATCGATAAATTCAATGCTAAATGCAAAGAGTTTGTTTATAGAAATATCGAAATGTCCGAAGGTTGGAGCTACCTGACCGAACGTATGGGCTACTGGGTTGATTTATCCAAAGCTTATATCACCTGCACAAACGA
>DAIPLL010000278.1:0-1011 GCA_036769265.1 Kapaibacterium sp. (SeqCode) | reverse complement strand
TTTATTTAGAAAAATAATACTTCTCTAGGGGCTGAGCGTGTCAATTAATTCATAGTAAAAACTTTAAGCAGCCCCATTTATTTTATTAAATTTAATATTTTAAATAAAAATGAAAGATCGAATGGGAAAAACTACTTTGGATATTATTCTTCAAGGTTCTGATTTTTTAGCAAAACATAATATTGAAAATCCGCGTTTAAACGTTGAACTTCTTCTTTGCAAAGTACTCAATTTGCAACGCATTGATCTATATTTGAAGCACGATATGCCTCTTGGCAAACCTGAAATAGAACTTATGCGGGAGCTTCTAAGGCGACGAGCGAAACACGAACCTTTGCAATATTTGTTAGAGAAACAGCAATTCCTTGATATTGAGCTTTACATAAATGAAAATGTTCTAATTCCACGCCCCGAAACCGAATTATTAGCAAAAAAAGCAGAAGAGCTTATTGAGAAGCGTTCTTACAAAAAAGTCTTGGATATTGGCACAGGTAGTGGATGCATTGCTGTTTATCTTGCAAAAAAGTTCCCTGAAATTGAAATAATTGCCTTAGATAAAAGTGACAAAGCTCTTGAGGTCGCAAAAAAAAACGCAGAAATTTATGATGTCGCAAATATAAAGTTTTTTCAATCTGATATTCTTAAAATAAAGCCGAAGCAAAGGTATGACCTTGTTGTTTCAAATCCACCCTACATTTCGCAAGAAGAATATCACAGGCTCGAGCCAGAACTTTCCTACGAACCTATGGACGCTCTAACTGATTTTTCCGATGGGTTGACTTTCTACAGGCGATATGCGGAAATTTTTCAGGACATTTTGAACACTAATGGTGCGTTCTTGCTTGAGCTTGTTGCGAATAGCTCGCAAAAAATACAAGAAATTTTCTCAAAATATAAAATTGATTTTTTTAAAGATTTTTTGCAATTCGAGAGAATTTTATATGGTGAAGTAACGAAATAAAAAATTAATGTGTCTAAATACAAATATTAAATAAATGTGAAGAATATGTT
>DAIPLL010000062.1:0-8295 GCA_036769265.1 Kapaibacterium sp. (SeqCode) | reverse complement strand
CATAAAATAATCTCCTATTTTTTATACATTTTCTAAAATTTTGTGTTCTTCGCCGGTAAGGACTTTTTCTAAGTCGAGCAAAATTAGCAATCTATCGTCGAGCTTGCCAACAGCAGTGATGTATTCAGAGTCTATGCCGGCAATCATAGGCGGTGGTGGTTCAGTGATTGAACTATTGATACGTAGCACTTCGTTGACGCTATCGACAATAAATCCAATAACACGGTTAGCAATCTCAACGACGATAATACGAGTGTCTTTGTCTGGTTCCTTGTGATCGAAACCGAGTCTTTTTCGTAAGTTTACAACAGGGATAACCTGCCCACGTAAATTGATAATGCCCTCCACATAAGTGGGAGTGTTTGGAACCCGAGTGATTTCCATCATCCTGTTAATGCCTTGAATGTTTAGGATGTCTGTTGCGAACTCTTCGTCGCCAATGTGGAATGAAACTAGCTGAAGCAACTGACCTTGAGATAAATCAGAAGTTGTTGAACCTTTGATGTCCATATAAGCTCCGCAAAAATTATAAAAGTAAATTTTTAATTCTGGTATTAGTATAATATAAAATAAATATCGTAAAAAATAATAAAATATTTAATTAAAATGATAAGAAATGATTTAAACGACGATTAGTGGCGATAAAATAATAAAAAAATATTCACGAATATACGTAATTTAATGATGTTTGATATGAAAAATGACTTTTTAATATATAAATATATTAAAATATATTCATCAATTAATAAAATTAAATGATTTTATTAATCATAATATAACTTATTGGAATAAAATAATTTATAAATTAGTTTGAACTAATAAAAATTAGAAAAAATTTAATGAGTTAGAAAAAAATATTTGGAAAAAAACAAAAAAAGTCGTAAAATAATTGTGAAAAAAATATCGATTTGAAAAAATTAATTTCAGAATCAAAAAAGCTAAAGAAAAATCAATAATAAACTTTAAATGAAAATATAATTAATATTTATTTTCAAACACTGTATTTTTAGGAGTAATATGAAGGACACCTCAATTTTAGTAAGCGAGCTTGTTGCCCGATATGGTAACAAGCGAGAGAGTTTGCTCCCAATACTGCAAAGTGTTTTTGAAGAGCAGCGTTACATTTCTGATGAAGCAATGGTAGAAATCGCCAAACACCTTGATCTGTCGAGTGCGGAGGTTTATGGCAAAGCTACCTTTTATCATTTTCTATCAACTAAACCATTGGGCAAATATGTAATAAGAGTTTGCAAAACAATCGTATGCGATATGAAAAACAAAAAGGAAATTGTTGCAACACTCGAAAATTTATTAAAAATCAAGATGGGTGAGACCACAAACAACAGAAAATTCTCTCTACTCTACACAAATTGTCTTGGTTGGTGTCATAAAGCTCCAGCAATGCTAATTAATGATGAAGTTTATACCGAGCTGACACCTGATAAAGTTCGTGATATAATTGCAATGTATAAAAATAAATAGAGGAAGTTATGCCTGATAGATTAAGAAAACTTGATATGATACTTGGCTCCTACACAAATGAAAAATATAAAGTGCTTGAAAAAACACTCAAAAGGAGCAACGACGAAATTATCCATGATCTAATTGAATCTGGTTTAAAAGGACGTGGTGGTGCTGGTTTCCCAACGGGGCTTAAGTGGAAACTTGCCGCAGAAGCACCAGGTGATGAAAAATACGTAATTTGCAATGCTGACGAAGGCGAACCTGGCACTTTTAAAGATCGCGAAATTCTCGATTGTGTCCCGCGCAAGGTGCTATCGGCAATGGCTATATGTGGTAAAGTTATTGGTGCAAAGAAAGGTTATATCTACTTACGTGGCGAATATAAGTTTTTAGTGCCAAAACTTCAAGCTGAAATAGATCTTTTTCATCAAGTCGCAAAACAATTCAACCTTGATTTTAGGATCGAAATTTTCCTTGGAAGTGGTGCTTATGTTTGCGGCGAAGAAACTGCTTTAATTCAATCTATGGAGGGCAAACGCGGCGAACCACGTAACAAACCTCCGTTCCCGACGCAAATTGGTTATAAGAACAAGCCAACTGTTGTAAACAATGTTGAAACTCTTGCTTCTGCTCTAATGGTGTTTAAAATTGGACCTGAGGAATTCAAAAAGCTTGGTATTCAAGACTCTCGTGGCTCAAAACTGTTTTCCGTATCGGGAGATACACCAAAACCTGGTATCTACGACCTTGAATTTGGGCTTTCTCTTGCTGAATTTGTTGATGAGTTTGGGGACGGCGATACAAAAGCTGTTCAAGTTGGTGGTGCGTCGGGTTTTTGCGTTCCAAGAAAGAAATTTGCAGAAACAACAATTGGTTATCAGGGTGGTCTGGTAGGTGATTCTCTTCCAACTGGTGGGTCGATGATGCTTTTTAATAGCTCTCGTTCAATGTATAATGTGCTCAAAAATTATTTGGATTTCTTTGCGGAGGAATCCTGCGGGCAATGCACACCTTGTCGAGTTGGCTGCCAACAATTGAAAATAGGAATTGACGCAGTAAAACGTGGAATTAAACCACCAGAATATTTGGATCAATTGTTAAAACTTACTGATACAATGAAAATAACTGCAAAATGTGGTTTAGGGCAGTCGGTTGCAAATTCATTCTCATCAATTGTTACAAACTTTATTGAAGAAATGATTTACTAAAATCAAGGGAAAACTATGGAAAAATTTGTGAATGTTAATATAGACGGAATAGATGTTATAGTCGAAGAAGGAACATCTATTCTTGATGCAGCAAAAAAGATAAATATCCATATTCCAACACTTTGCTACCACGAAGACCTTTGTATAGCGGGAAATTGCCGCATCTGTGTAGTAGAAGTTGTTGGGCAGAGGACACTTGCTGCCTCTTGCGCTACGCCAGTGTCGAACGGCATGGTTATTAAAACAAACTCGCCGAAAGTTCGTAATGCAAGGAAAGATCTTGTTGCTCTGCTTGTTTCGGAACATAATACGCAATGTACAACTTGCTATAGGAGTACTAATTGCGAACTACAATTCCTTGCAAATGAATTTAATATTGATAACAATCGCTATATTAATTTAGTAAAACCAGATGCACAAATTGACCGATCTTCTTGGTCTATTGAAAAAGACGATAGTAAATGTGTGCGTTGTCAAAGGTGTGTTCGCACTTGTGCCGAGTTGCAACACGTAAATGCTATTACTGTTGCACATCGTGGCGAACATATGAAAATATCAACCTTTATGGAATTGCCTTTAAATGAAGTTGTATGCGTAAACTGTGGTCAATGTGTTATACACTGTCCGACTGCAGCACTTACAGAACGTAGATATTTCGATTATATTTGGGAGGCGATAGGGGACGAAAAGAAACACGTTGTTATTAACACAGCTCCATCGGTTCGTGTTGCGTTAGGTGAAACTTTGGGATTTCCACCAGGAACACGTGTTACAGGAAAAATGGTTACAGCGCTCAAAAAAATGGGATTCGACGGTGTGCTCGATACAAACTTTACAGCTGACTTAACAATTATTGAGGAAGGCTCGGAGCTACTTCAAAGATTGCGCAAAGCTTTGCTGGAAAAAGAAAAAGTGGCTTTACCGATGATTACGTCTTGTTCGCCTGGCTGGGTAAAATTCATTGAACATATGTATCCTGAACATCTTGATCATTTGTCAACTTGCAAATCTCCACAGCAAATGTTCGGTGTGCTTGCAAAAACATATTACGCCGAGAAAATGGGAATTGATCCAAAGGATATAGTATGTGTCTCGGCTATGCCTTGTGCAGCTAAGAAATACGAAGCTAACCGCCCAGAAATGAAAGATAGTGGCTACCAAGATATCGATGCGGGGCTGACAACACGCGAACTTGGTATGATGATAAAGCAATCTGGATTGAATTTTGGTGAGCTTGAAGACGGTCATTTTGATACGCTTATGGGTAAATCCACTGGTGCAGCAGTTCTTTTTGGTGCCACTGGTGGTGTGATGGAAGCGGCTTTGCGTACAGTTTATGAGATTATCACAGGTCGTGAACTTCCATTTGCTAATCTAAACTTCACTCCTGCACGCGGTTTGGAAAGTATAAAAGAAGCAACAATTTTAATTGAAGATTGTAAAGAAGAATGGGCATTTCTCAACGGTGTCGAGTTGCGTATAGCAATAGCTCATGGTTTGAAAAATGCAAGAATAATTATGGATCAAATAAAAGCTGGCACCTCGCCATACCATTTCATTGAGATTATGGCTTGCCCAGGTGGTTGCATCGGTGGTGGTGGTCAACCAATTCCAACCAATGATGAAATACGAAAGAAACGAATGGCTGCTATTTATGCAGAAGACGAAGGTATGCCAATCAGAAAATCTCATGAAAACCCAGAAATTAAAATACTTTACGAAGAATTCTTACCGGATGGTCCGCTTAGCAAAAAATCTCACAAACTTTTACACACGTACTATACTAAACGTAATAGATATTAAAGCAGACTTTACGAAAGGCTGTCTCTATACTAATGGAGACAGCCTTTATTGTTTAAGTTCATATTGAACAAAATTATCCAGAAATCAATTGCCTTTATAAGGAATACCTTTAATAATCCATTCTGGTGCAGGTTTGCCAAGAACATAATGGTCAAAAAATTCTTTCATTTTTATCGAATAATCTAATTTATTTTGATACTTTTTTGGATGATGCGGTTCGTTTTCGTATTGCAAAAAGATTGCATTTTTCCCAAGACGCCTATATGCCATATATAACTCGATACCTTGTTGCCAAGGAACGGCTTCATCCATATCCCCAAACATAATAAGTAGCGGTGTTACAGCCTTATTTGCGTTGAAAACTGGTGAATTGCGGATGTAATTATCCAAGCTATCCCACAGAGTACCGCCAATACGGCTTTGCTGAGCTTCATATTGGAATTGTCGAGTCAGTCCCGATTCCAAACGTATTTGCCCGTATGCACTCGTCATATTCCCAACAGGAGCGCCCGCACAAGCAGCCTTGAAGAAATCCGTTTGAGTTGCAATGAATGCAGTCTGATAACCGCTCCAAGAGTGTCCTTGTATGCAGAATTTTGTTGAATCAGCAATGCCGAGGTCGATAAGTTTCCTTGCCCCAGACATAATTGCATCAAGTGCATCATATCCTGGATTTCCTATATAATACTTAATATCTGGCAAAAACATTACAAAACCAGCCGAATTGTAAACTTGTGTAATGGGACGGTGTGTTATCATTGGTGGATTGAAATTGTAAGTCCTATCGCTAAATCTTTCGTAGAAATAAACATATATAGGGTAACGCTTTTTTGGATTGTAGCCGAACGGTTTAATTATAAATCCATCCAAGCTATCTCCACGTGAATTTACCCAGCGGATTATCTCTGTTGTTCCCCATTCATATTCTTCAATCTCAGGATTTGCATTTGTTATTTTTCTAATATTCTTGAAATTTAAATTATCGCTTATCCAATAATCAGGATATTCTTGGTAATTTTCGCGAGTAAACAAAATTTTATTGCTGAATTTTGGTTTGCTAATAACAGTGAATTTTTTTTCTGGTTCAATTAGATTTTCTGATAAAGATTGATTATTTAATGCAAAAGTATAAATGCCTTGAATTTTTGTGTGATTATTAAATCCTTGCAAAATTAAAGTATCATTCGATTGATAAAAATCCTTTTCTCTCCAAATATTTCTAATTCTTAATGATATGTTATTTCTTTTCCCATAATAATTTGTCAGATTTTCACCTTTTGTTGTCTGGCAATCAAATTTCCATAAATCGTATTTGTCGTAAAGAATAAAAGCTTCACCGCTATCGAGCCAACATCCAAATCCATAAGATGGCACGCTTGATGGCATATCATAATCTACATCATAAAATGCACTGTTGATATTTGAAGTTAAGTTTTGTGTGATATTTTTCAGAACATTGTGCAAATACCAATTTTTTTGATAATAATATACGATAAATCTGCCATTAGGAGAAATATATGCATTTTCCTCAATTCTTTTTTGCAGTAAACGTTTTTCTCCACCTAAAATATTTACCATATATAAATCAAACACATCTCCATACCAAGTGCGTTCTTTCAAATACGGAGTTTCGCTGTAAGCAATAGCCCAGTTATTATTTTTCGGGATAGCGACATTGTTTACAAGGCTATCAGCAAGTTGTGTAAATGTATTTTTATTCAAATCGTAAACACTCAAGAAATATCGGTCCTTTATTTGATTCCAAGATATCCTTTGATTTGACATTATAAGCGGATCGTTCCAATGCCACAAATACAAATCAGCCCTTTTAAGTATGCTATCTTTAATGAAAAAGGTTGTGTCGTTGTAATCAGCTAAATCATTTTTATTGTCGTAACGCTCAGCAATAGGTTTTATTCCAAAGAAAAGTTTGCTACCATCTTCACTAAATTTTAATGTATTTTTCTTTGGTATATAGTGATTTTTAGGAATAATATTTGAATTAACAATTTCTTTGTAATTTTCCTTGTCCCAAATAAAAATGGATAAATCTTTTGGTTTTCCAACATTATCGACTTCTGCAAAGCAAAAAGCAAGTTTTTGTGAATTTTCGTTCCACTCTAAATTTGTAGTATATGATTTATTTTTTATAATAATTTCGTATTCAGGGGCAAATTCTTCATTCAGCTTCCGGTAGAACAAACCATCGCCCTCGCCGTTGCTTGTTGAAACGACGTAAAATATGTATTTCCCAAGGCTATCATACTTAAATTCTGTAACGTTATCAATTCTAATTTCTGTTCCGCTTGGTAAATGTCTTAAATTTAGCTGACCACCAATTTCTTTTTCTTTTAATTTCTTGTCTTTTTCATCAGTAACTTCATATAAATAAGCTAACCATTTTCCATTATTAGAGAATTCGAAACTTGTAACTGTTGATTTAGTAATTGTTTTGCCATTAAGTAAATTCATAATACCAAATTTGCTTTTGGGCTTTTCTTTTTTACCAGCATTTTCTAATTCGACTTGTTTTGGTAAAATTTCAAAAGCAGCCCAGTGGCTGTTTGGTGATATTTTTGGTTTACTACCTCGTTCATAAATAAATTTGGTTGAGTCGTTCAATGATTGAATTATAAGAGAGCGATCGCCACGGTCAGGAACAAGTGTATATGCAAGCCAAATACCATTATCCGAGAGAGTCGTTTCTCTAATTAGCTTAAATTTCATTGCATCATCAAAAGTATAAGGCTTTTTCTTTTGCGAAATAAGTGATATCGGTATCAATAAAATTACGATGATAATAATAATTAATTTTCTTTTCATAAAGTTTCCTTTGTCATTTAATACTCTTTTAAATTTATGAAAATTCTTTGTATATTAAAAGTTAGTTAAAACAAAAAACCATCTTGATATGAAAAAAAAAGTATTATTTGTTATAATATCAGTTATTTTTATAGTTGTTATTGCTTCATATTTTTCATTTCGTTTTCAAAAGAAATTAATTGACGAAACATCACCAAAAATCCTCTCTGAATTAATTATACCATATTCAGAACTAATTAAAAATAAAGAATATGAAAAAGCATACAACGATATGACAACAGAAAGCTATAAAGAAAGACATACTTTGAAAGATTATTTGCAATCCCAAAAACAAAATAATGATTATTTTGGAAATTTGGTTGCAATGAAGCTGACATCTGGAATTTTTATAAAAATGTTTGATAAAGAGAATAAGTGGATATATAGGGGTACTATTGACTATATTGCAAGTAAAAAATCTACGAAATTTACGATAGATGTAGCTTTAGAGAATGGAGTGTTCAAAATTGCTCGAACATATCCCAGCCAAATTACTATAAGAAATTCTGTGCCGATGATTTTTTAGTTAAAATATTATTGATTAAAATCGCTTAGGAGAAAAGCCTTAATAAAATCATCAATATCACCGTCCATCACTGCTTGAATATCAGTACGTTTGAGCTCTGTTCGATGATCGTTGACCATTGTGTATGGCTGAAAAACGTAAGAGCGAATTTGGCTGCCCCATTCGATTTTCTTTTTAGTGCCTTCAATTGCCATGCGAGCGGCTTCTTCTTCTTCGCGCTTTTTCTGGTAAAGCCTTGATTTGAGCATTTTCATTGCACGCTCACGATTTTGGAATTGAGATCGTTCCTGCTGGCAAGCAACGACAATACCTGTTGGTATATGGCGAAGTCTTACAGCGGTTTCAACTTTATTGACGTTTTGCCCGCCTTTGCCACCAGAACGAAAAGTGTCCATTTCTATATCAGCAGGATTAATTTCTATTTCTACATCA
>DAIPLL010000277.1:0-1016 GCA_036769265.1 Kapaibacterium sp. (SeqCode) | reverse complement strand
ATGTGCTGATATTAAGTTTGTCGGCTATTGCCTTTGTTGATAATCCTTCGCCAACAGGAGCACCTAAACCTTTGGAAAAGCAAACATTGATAGTATCGAAATACTTTGCATATTCGGATAAAGGGATTTTGGTAATAACATGGGCATTCCACAATCGAGCTCCATCAAGATGCATCGCAATACCGCGATCTTGTGCTAATTCATATACCTGTTTTATATAATCCAAGCTTACAATCCTACCTCCATGTCGATTGTGAGTATTTTCAATTGCAATAACAGCGGTTCGTGGAAAATAATAAATATTAGGACGAATTGCCTCCTTAATGGCTTCGATTGGCATTTCGCCATTTTCGGATTTAATCGGGAATACTTGTGCTCCCGAAAGGCGTGCAGGACCGCCATTCTCATAATAAAATATATGTGCATCGGCATCGGCAATAATTTCCTCGCCTGGTTTGGTAAGCAAATTTAAACATATTTGATTGCTCATAGTACCAGTGGGTACAAATAGTGCGGCATCTTTCCCAAATAGCGACGCAACAAATTCCTGCAGGTCGTTCACTGTTTTATCTTCGGCATAAACATCGTCGCCAACCTGAGCAGAAAATATGGCTTCAAGCATTTCGCGACTGGGTAGCGTAACCGTATCACTTCTTAAATCTATCATAATAGTGCAGTTAACATTGTTAAATTATACGAATTTAATATAAGCTCAACAATCCACAAAAAGCCAGCAAATACAATAGGGACAATTAGATTATCATCTACTTTGATCTGCTAGGAGAATGCCTCTCCAAAAGTAGTTATTAAAGCGGCAATAAGTCCATACAACAGAAAATAATTATTAAGCGGGAAGACCAAGAAATAAACTAATACCACAGCGGCAGCTGTTAAAAAAAAAGCTGTGCTACCTTCAACAGTTTTCTTTTTGAAAAATGGAATCCGTCCCCATATGCGCCCAACCAGCGCTGAAGCTATATCAGAAAAAATTAACACTGATAAGGCAACACGGGCAA
>DAIPLL010000276.1:0-1017 GCA_036769265.1 Kapaibacterium sp. (SeqCode) | reverse complement strand
GTTTTGTTATATCATTAATTATAACGTGTTGAGTTTGAGTTGTGCGATTACCGTTTCCATCGTCATAGACCCAATTAACAAGAGTCTGCCCCTGTGTTGTGATTGGGAGTGTTGCATTATGAGTCCCATAAATTTTACCACTGCAATTATCTGTTGCTGTAGGGATAGGCAACTCATTTACACTACATTCTGCAGTTATATTTGGGAGATTAGGGACATCGGGAATTGGACTTTGATTATCTATTACAGATATTTTAATTGCATTTGATATGGCAGCACTATTCCAATCGCCCGAACATGATACAATCGCTAATCTTCTGAACCAAGTATCAGTAGTCAAAGCTCCTGGGCTAAAATTAGCATCATTAGAATTAGCAATATCAGAAAATCCCTCTGTACCACTTGTTGTTGATTTTTGCCATTTATAAACAATTTGACCACCGAAGGCACCACTTGCAGGAGAAATACTTACCAGTTGTTGAGGTACACTATTTGGACAAATTGTTTGAGCATTACCTATTAAGCCACCATTAGTTGGATTTGCGCAGTTTTTTTCCAATCCAGGTATGGGATTTAGCTTATCGATCGATTCAGGTTGATCGTAAATAATAGAGCGTAAAAAAGGATATGAGATCCATTCAGCACTTTGAATGTCCCATACTGATGTGAAGTCCCATCCCTGTGTTATAAATGTTAGTTTTTGTTTCATTTGGCTTGTATTTTTGGCATCTGCACCAATTGAAGTGTCCTGCTTGCTTGAGAATTTATCAAAAAAGTTGTTTTTAAAACGACCCTCAGCACTAAATCCAGCAAAACCTTTATTTTTAATATTACCTTCATTCCAAATAACACCAGGTGCACTAAACACAGCACCCACAGAATAACAAAATGCAATATTGCCATTCTCGTTTTTTCCACAAAAACCACCGAAACTCGTGTTATTTTCGCTTTTACGTGTTACATTTGCAAGGCTATAGCAATTATTTATATAAGCTAAATTTGCAGCAACACCAACAA
>DAIPLL010000275.1:0-1020 GCA_036769265.1 Kapaibacterium sp. (SeqCode) | reverse complement strand
GGCTTTTACGCTAATTTTTTCTCAATAAAAATGCTAATTATTTACAGATATTCCAACTATTCTCCAAAAAGAATGATTATATTTGCTTAATGCTTTATTTTTCGGTAAGTTTGTATTTTTATTATTGTTATAAAAATTTGGTGTTTTATGACTACGAAAATTCAACCTGCAAGCAAAACACGTAATGTAACTTATGCTATTCGTGATATTATTGTTCTGGCTGAAGATGTGAAGCGAAGCGGTAAAGAATTACTTTATCTAAATATTGGCGATCCAAACGTTTATGATTTTGTAACTCCTAAGCACATAATTGAAGCAACTTATCAGGCGATGCTCGAAAATAAAAATGGATATGCTCCATCGAGCGGTATAAAGCCTGCAATTGATGCAATAGTTCGAGATGCTGAACGCAAAGGAATTACCAACATTTTGGATGTTTTTGTAACAACTGGTGCAAGCGAAGCTATCGAAATTTGTTTAACTGCATTGCTTAATCCAGGCGAAAATTTTCTTATGCCAACACCGGGTTATCCACTCTACACAGCAGTTCAAAGTAAATTGGAGCTTGAGCCAAATCCCTACTATTTAGATGAAGCAAATGGCTGGCAACCTGATATTGAAGATATAAAATCGAAAATCAACGATAAAACACGCGCTATAGTTCTTATTAATCCAAATAATCCAACTGGCTCTATTTGCAAAAAGGAAACACTATTACAAATTATAGATCTTGCAATTGAGCACAATCTCGTAATTTTTGCTGATGAGATATACGATAAGCTACTCTTCGGTGAGAAGGAGTTTATATCTATTGCTTCTTTAAACAAAGAAGTTTCGTGCATAACATTCTCTGGGTTGTCTAAGAATTATGTAGCACCAGGTTTCCGGATCGGTTGGGGAGTGGTAAGCGGCAATCCGAGTTTCATGGCTGATTATATTGAGGCAATTAATAAGCTTTTGCGCTCACGTGTTTCGGCAAATCATCCAGAACAATATGCGATTGTAGCAGCTTTGGAGGGC
>DAIPLL010000010.1:0-21221 GCA_036769265.1 Kapaibacterium sp. (SeqCode) | reverse complement strand
TAATGGAACTGTCTCTATCCAAGTGCAAAAGTATTGTTTGATACTGTTTAATTAACACTTGATTTAATATCTATTCCATTTGTATTTTGCACATCAAAATATAAACTACTAATTGTATGGGCAGCAGCAGTTGCACTTGCAGTAACAGTATTTGTTAATACAGTTCCACTCGATGTATTACCTTTACCTACTAAGCTAACAGCTTCATTCAAAGTAATTGCTTCTGTATATGTTCCTTCACCAAGGAATACAGTTTCAGTGCCATCATCTGCAGAAGCAGCAATAGCAGCAGCTACTGTGTGGTATTCAACACCAGAACCACCTTCTAAAGCAGTTTGGTCGGTAGCTAATACCGCAATACCAGGATAAAGGTAAGTGGAGGCATCCAACGAGCTGTGGCTATAGACGTATTTCGATGTAACCACCATTCCATCGCTGTTTGTATTGCCTGAACCTAAATTAATTGGTGGCAAGAAGCCAGTTAAATCAACATTTTCGAAAGCGATAGAGGTAGTTGTTGTAGGGAATGTATTTTGCTGTATTGCAACATTAGTGATACCATTTGAACCAGTTCCATCATCATTAAAGTATATTGCACGAGCACCTGAAACAGCACCGTTGAAAATATTAGCTGTTGTATTTCCAATATTTAAGTTAGTCAATGCACCGCTACCACGATTGGATTGCACAGAGATACCTATATCAGCGGCGGCGTCTATTGAGAAAGTATTGCCTTGGATAGAGACAGTTCCATTATAGACATTGCTTACCAAAATAGATGCATCGTTATTTGGTTGGAATGTAAGCCCTGTGATAGAAATAGTTCCAGTGCTTAAATCAACATCACTTGAGCCACCGAGCGTCCATTTGCCAGTAGCAATGGCGTTGTTAGTATTTTGGTCAGTAATTGTAACAGCTTTATTTACAGTTACATTTTCGGAATATGTTGTATTTTCTTGAAGCTGAATAGTTTCGCCAGCAGAAGTTGTTCCAGCATCTATTGCTTTTTGAATTGTTCCGAAAGCAATATTGTCAGTAGTATTCAAGACGCTAAGCTCTGGGCAAGTGATATCAGCAGAATATTGCCCACCTTTAGTTGCATTGAGATAAACATCCATCGGTACGCCAGCAGCACTTGGTATAAGTCCATCTACACTGTAAATCGAAGTTGCGTCTGCAGGACCAATACGGAATTTATCGCCAGCAGCAACACGGTCGTTAAATCGAACTGTAATTGTTGCAGTGCTTGCGCCAGCAGTATGCGACACAGCTGTGATAACAACTTTGGAGTGTGCACTATTGCCCGCACTTGGTTCATAAGCAGCAAAAGAAGATGTAGTTAAAGCACCAGTTCCATCATTATTTGCATAAACAGGCTGATCGAAATTTATTGTAATATCGAAATTACCATAGTTAGGAGAAGTTTGTTCTGTTAGTGAAGGTGCATCGCCAGCCAAGAATTTAGGTGGCATAGAAGTGTTTATAGTTAAAGTTTGCTCTGTACTGTATTGTGAAGTCGTTGTGGAATTCAAAGAGCTGTAGGCTTTAATTGCAACATAATATGTCCCAGAAATTGGGAGATATATTTCGTGTGTAGTAGAATTGCCAACGTCTAAATTTGTATAATCAGTAAGCCTATTTGCATCAAAAGCGCCACCAGTGCCAGTGGAAACGTTTACATAATATCCAGCCGCACCAGTAACAGAGTTCCAATTTAGGATAACAGTATTAGCATTTTGATCTATTGTGAAAGGAGTTCCAGCCCAAGTAGGAGGAGTAAGTTGAGACAACGTGGTGAATTGACGTGGGTTGTTAGTACCGCTTATAGTTGAGAATTGATAAGCACCGTGGGTGCCATTGAACTCGTAAACACGAACGTAATAGGTTTGACCCGGAGTCAATCCAGATAAGTTGATAGTGCGGGTTGCGCCAACAGTAAAGCCAATGACGTAGTCATTGGAGGCGCCCAATTGCATTTTATTTGCATCAGTACCGTTGGTTGTAGAAAAGTTACTGCTTGCATAAGAAGTAATATCTTCCCAGTTGTTATCAGTACTGATAACAACAAGACGACCACCGCCGTTTCCGTTGATCCAGGAAACTTTAACAGACGTTGTGTCAATATTTGAGAAAGCGACATATCGAGCTTGCACCGATGGTTGTGCATAAGATGCTTGGAATGCAAGCAGCAATAATGCAAATGTCGCTATAAAGCAAGAAAGAAAACGCCTCATAACGTTTCTCCTAAAATTGTGAATAAAAATATATTATAAAAGACATAATTATCATAAGCAATTGATAATTTAAACAATTAGACAATCTATATTTGGTGGTTTGATATGGAATGTGTAAATAACTTGCAAAAAAACTCCCTCTTAAGTAAGACAATTTTATATATTTTTTTTTAATGACTAACACATATAGCTTTTACGAAATTAAAAAATATAAATTGTAAAAAAAATACTTTTAAGTAAAATTTATAATTTCTTTAAGCAAAACTAACATAGTTTTAAACATACAAAATTGTGCCAAAAATGTTACATTAAAGTAATTTAATTTATTGATAATAATCTTTTCATAATCAATTGCAAATGTAAATATAAATTAAAAAGAAATTTTAAACAAGTAGAAATGTATAAATAGTGTATTTTTTTAAAACAAACATCCGATGTTTAAAAAAACATCGGATGTTGCAATTGCTTTATATTCTTTCGAAAAATTGCTTGAGATAAAAATATGTATTAATTCTTCTTTTTTGTCTCTTGGTATTCTTTGATAATTTCATCTTGAATTGATTTTGGAACAGGTGCATACTTCAAGAATTCCATAGTAAATTCGCCTTTGCCTTGGGTTGCACCACGAAGATCGTTCGAGTAGCCGAACATATCACGTAAAGGAACTTCTGCTTCGACAATTGCGTAGTTGCTTTCGATACGAGTATTGATGATAATGCCGCGACGTTGATTAATTTGCCCAATAACAGTGCCTTGGAATTCTTCAGGGGCTGAGGTTTCCAGTTTCATAATCGGTTCTAAAATTATAGGATTAGCTTTTGCAACAGCCTCCCTCATAGCCATACGAGCTGCAGTTTTGAAAGCCATTTCGGACGAATCCACTGGGTGCATTTGCCCGTCGTTTAATTCCACACGCACACCGACGATGGGTTTTTCGATGAGATAACCTTCTGCTATTTGCTCCTGGAAGCCTTTTTCGCAAGCGGGGATATACTCGCGAGCTATAACGCCACCGACAATTTTGTTTAAGAACTCGAATTCTTTTGTTGGGTCGTCTGTGATAGGTTCAATATAACCAGCAACGCGAGCAAATTGACCTGCACCACCGGTTTGCTTTTTGTGTGTGTAGTTAAAATCGGCACGACGTGTGATAGCTTCTCGGTAAGCAACCTTTGGTTTGCCGACAACGACTTCGCAATTATATTCTCGGCGTATGCGTTCTATATAGATTTCAAGATGAAGCTCGCCCATACCTTTTATGACAGTCTCGCCAGTATCTTCGTCTCGATACACTTGGAAAGTAGGATCTTCTTTTTGAAATCTATTCATTGCTTTCGAAAAATTCGTTTGCATAGATTTTTCTTTCGGTGCAACAGAGAGCTCCACAACAGGCGTAGGAATATGCATAGAAGTCATGGCAAAATTAACAGTGCCATCGGTAAATGTATCGCCCGAAGAACAATCAACACCAAACATAGCAATAATATCGCCAGCTTGGGCTTCTTCAATATCGTGCATCTCGCTTGCGTGCATACGAACTATACGCGGAACCTTAATTTTCTTTTTATTCGATGTATTAATTAAATTATCGCCTTTAGCGATTTTGCCCTGATAGATTCGCATATAAGTAAGCTGCCCATAACGCCCATCTTCTAATTTGAAAGCAAGAGCAACTGTTGGAGCAGTTGGGTCGGCATCGAGTTCAACTTTTTCTTCGTTTTTGTCGAGATCAAGTGCAAAATTGCGCACATCATTAGGAGCAGGCAAGTAATAGCACACACCATCGAGCAACGGCTGAACGCCTTTATTTTGCTTAGCAGTGCCAACAAAAACTGGTGTCAGATGCAAAGATAAAGTGGCAGATCGAATTGCAGAGCGAATTTCATCAATTGAAATTTCCTCTTCGGCAAGGTATTTCTCGGCAATTTCATCGTTGAAATCGGCAACACGCTCGATCATAATAATTCTGCGGCGTTTTGCTTCATCCAAAAGATGATCTGGTATCTCCTTCTCTTCGACGATTTCGCCATTAGCACCGCGGAAATAGAGTGCTTTCATTGTAATCAAGTCAATTACACCTTCAAAGGCATCTTCAATGCCAATCGGCATTGTAAGAAGCACAGGTTTGAGATTTAATTTCTGCTCCAACTGGGAAATTACTTTATCGGGGTTTGCCCCAGCACGATCAACTTTGTTGATAAATGCAATGCGTGGCACAGCGTAACGGCGCATTTGGCGATCCACAGTAATAGACTGGCTTTGCACACCAGCAACACCGCATAGCACTAATATTGCACCATCGAGAACACGCAAAGCACGTTCAACTTCGACTGTAAAATCTATATGACCCGGCGTGTCGATAAGATTTATTTGGTAGCCTTTCCATTCGCAATAAGTTGCAGCAGATTGTATTGTTATGCCTTTTTCGCGTTCAAGATCCATAGAGTCCATAGTCGGACCGGCACCAGATTTGCTTCGAACTTCGACAACCTGATGAATTTTACCTGTATAATAAAGAATTCTCTCGCTCAAAGTAGTTTTGCCAGAATCAATATGAGCGGCAATTCCGATGTTTCTTAACTTTGTAATATCAAACATTTAAACAAACCATAAAATTGTTAATAATCAATTCATTTTAAATAAAATAGAAAAGCAAAATTACGAAAAAAATTTTTAATAATAATAAAATTTTCAATAAATAATGAGTTAATTTGAAGATTAAAAAATTGTAATAAGTCTTTGAATTCCAAAAAAATATAATTAATTTGCAAAATACATCTTAATAAACAATGATTGGATAAGGTATGTCGGAATTTGTATTTAAGCCATTCGAAGAAATGACACCAGCAGATTATGCTGAAATTGGTTTCAAATCTGGATTAGAAATACACCAACAGTTATTAACCGAAAAGAAACTGTTTTGCCGTTGCCCTGCGGGCAAATACCATAACGATGTATATCATGCTGAAATATTACGCCATATGCGACCGACTTTATCGGAACTCGGTGAGTACGATGGCACAGCATTGATGGAGTTTAAGACTAAAAAGGACATTATTTATCGAATTCATTATGATACGGTTTGTACTTACGAGATGGATGATACACCACCTTTTGAGATAAACGAACAAGCATTAGATATAGCACTTGAAATAGGGTTATTGCTTAATGCATCACTTGTTGATGAGTTGCACATTTCACGTAAACAATATCTGGATGGGAGTATCCCGACAGGATTCCAACGCACAGCAATTACAAGCGTTGGCGGCTATATACCATACAAGCATAGGCAAATTGGTATAATACAGATGTCGCTCGAAGAGGATTCTTGCCGCGAGGTTTCTGATTTTGGGCATACTCGTATTTATCTAACTGATCGGCTTGGGATGCCGCTTATTGAAACTGTAACACGCCCGGATATGCGCACTCCACAAGAAGTAGCAGAGGTTAACGAACTATTGCGTCGCTTGGTAAATTCAACAGGAAAAGTGCGCACCGGAATTGGAGCAGCTCGCCAAGATGTTAACGTTAGCGTAACAGGTGGCACTCGAATTGAAATAAAAGGTGTACCGCGAATTCCAATGATTCCACTTCTTACTTATAATGAAGCTATGAGGCAATGGAATTTACTGCGTCTTCGCGATGAACTACACAGAAGAGGCATCACAAACGAATCTTTCGAAGCAACAACAACAGAAGTAACGAAATTACTTAATAAAACAAGATACACACCAATACATAACGCAGTTGCAGAAGGTAAAATCGTCAATTGCGTTGTGTTACGTGGATGGCGTGGTTTGCTTCGCTGGCAAACACAAACAGATACATATTTTTCACGCGAAATTTCCGATAGAGTGCGAGTAATTGCCTGCCTTACTGTGCTTCCAAATATTGCCCACTCGGATAGCCGCAGCGAGACCCTTTCATCACACGAGTGGCAGAAAATTCGCAAATTCGTTTCTTCAACTGAGGATGACACTTTGGTGCTAGTCTGGGGCGACCGCCGCGATGCTGATATGGGAGCAAGCGAAATTATAATTCGTGCTAAGGAAGCTACTCTTGGTGTTCCTTCGGAAACACGTCAAGCTTTGTATGATGGCACAACAGGTTTCGAGCGAATTCTACCCGGTCCGCAAAGAATGTACCCCGATACAGACTTGCCTCCAAAGAAAATCACCGATGAGCGAAAAGAACGGATTAAAGCTAATTTGCCAATATATTTCTGGGAACGTGAAAATTGGTATCGTTCGATAGGTGTGCCCGAAGATTTAATTAAGGATTTAGCTATTTCAAAATACGCAAAAACTTTTGAAATTTTGGTGCAAGAAAAGAATATTTCACCAATATTGGCAGCCAATGCACTTATTTCGTTCCCAAAAAGACTTAAAAAGAAAGGACACAATATCAATTTACTTTCAGATGATATATTAATTGAAGTATTTGATTTATTTAAAAAAAGTGTTATTTGCAAAGATGCTATTTTTTATCTTCTTGATAAAATCACTCAGAACGGTGAACTCGATAAAAGCATTATCCCACATCCTTGTACACAATCTGAACTAAATTATGAAATTCGTCAAGCAGTAAAAAAAGTTGAAAAAATGAAACTATATGATGGAAAGAATAAAGTCGTTTTGACAATTGCCCAAGTAATGAAAAATTTATATGGTCGAATTGATGGTTGTATTGTATCGCAAACAGTGAAAAATTATTTTGAAAAGGAGAACATTTATGAGTAATAGTGATGATTATAAAGGTTATCGTGGCAAATCGCTTGAAGTGCTACAAAATTTCAATGCTATGGTTTGGAGCGAAGTCGCTCTTGAAACGACTGACGGCAGTTTCGAGGGGATAATTCTTCCCCGCTCCGAAACAGCCGATGATCTTCACATTGTTTTAAAACTCCCTTCTGGTTATAATATCGGTTTGCGAGCAGAAAAAGTTAAGAATATCCAAATTTTTGGGCGCAAAATAGCTCATTATAAAATACCTGAGAAGGAATTTCCATATAATCCAAAGCTCCCACGTGTAAAGCTTTTCGGGACAGGTGGAACAATTGCAAGCCGCCTCGATTATCGCACAGGTGCGGTCATCCCGGCATTCTCCCCTGGCGAACTTTATGGTTCGGTGCCAGAACTTGCCGATTATTGCAACCTTGAGACTGAGAAGCTTTACGGCGTTTTCAGCGAAAATATGGGTCCCGAGCAGTGGATTGGCACAGCTCAGGCAATTGCTCGTGAGATTGAAAAAGGGGTTCATGGTATCGTCATAGGGCATGGCACAGATACAATGCATCACACTGCAGCAGTACTATCATTTATGATTCAGAATTCGCCTGTGCCAATTGTTATGGTAGGTTCGCAGCGTTCATCCGATAGGCCCTCTTCCGATGCCGCACTAAATCTTATTCACAGCGTAAAAACTGCTGCTGAAAGCGATATAGCCGAAGTTATGGTCTGTATGTTCGGTCCTACATCTGATGAATACGGACTTTTGCACCGAGGCACACGAGTAAGGAAAATGCACTCGAGTTATCGCTCTACATTTAGAACTATTGGCGATATACCTATTGCAATGGTTGATCGTAAAAAAATAACACCTCTTCGCAATGATTACAAACGCCGTAGAAATGATAAAAAGGTCGAGCTTTTTCCATATTTTGATGACCGTGTTGCTATTGTGTATTATTATCCGAATATGAAACCTGATATTATCGACTCTCTCATAGACAATGGTTATCGCGGTATAGTGATTGCCGGAACAGGTCTTGGGCATGTAAACAAACCGCTTTATCCTGCATTGAAACGTGCACAAGAAAATAATGTCGCTGTTTATATGACAGTGCAGACGCTTTGGGGATATGTGCAAATGTATGTTTACGATACAGGGCGAGATATGATGGAACTCGGAGTTGTGCCAACCGCAAATATGCTACCAGAAGTTGCTTACGTTAAGCTCGGTTGGGCTCTTGGGCAAACTGATGATCTTGAAGAGGTTCGCCGTATAATGCTTACACCAATTGCAGGAGAAATCACTGAACGCGAACCAAGCAATGGCTACCTAATTTTCCAAGGTGGTATCCCAGAAGTTGAAGAGTTTATCTCGAAAGTTCGCAAATGATTAGGAGTTAATATGAAAAATATTTTTTTTATAATTCTGTTTCTGCTTTTTTTTAATTTAAACGCATTCTCGCAATTAAGTCAGCCACAACTTCTTGCTCCGATGGATAGTAGCACAAACATTTCCTTAAATCCAACACTTTCTTGGAGCAGTGTTGCGGGTGCAATTTCTTATCGATTACAAATTTCAACAAATCCTAATTTTACTACATTGCACACAAATGTAGTTGAGACTACAACAAATGTCGTCGTTTCAGGTCTATTGCCACTTACACAATATTGGTGGAGAGTTTGTGCGAAAGATTCAACCGACTCAACAAGCTGGACTTCACCGAAAATGTTCACTACAAAACAAGCTAATTCCTCAATCATAATAGGAAATGGCACAGACTTTGATATTTCGCAACCATTCGATAGGTTTTATAGCTATTCGACATGCGAATCTATTTATAAACAAGCTAATCTTGGAAATGCTAAACTTATCAAGTCAATCGCATTTTATAAAGGTAATGGAACTAATAAACAACAAATCACTGGTGTGCAAATATTTATGAAGCTTACAACACAAAATTCCTTCCAAAGTGGCAATTATTCTCTGAGTGGCTATACACTCGTTTATCAAGGTAATTTCCCGAATAATCTGGATAGTGGTTGGCTTGAAGTGGATTTAACAACTCCATTTTATTACAACGGAACAAGTAACCTACAAATGCTTGTAATAAAGAGTTACCAGGAACCTGTGGATTATTTTGATGCTCCTGCTTGGAGATTTTCACTTTTGAATGATAATTTGCAACGCTCAGCTTCATCTGATGTGTCGCAACCAACATATCTTGATGCAATTCCTTTCAGACCTGATACGCGTTTCCGTTTCGAAACAAACTTTTATTCGCAAACCTTCCCACTTGTAAATGGCTGGAATATGATAAGTGCAAATGTTGAACCGTTAGCAAACAACATAAGCAGCTTGATGCAACCGCTTTCGGGCAACTTGCAGATATTGCGTAACTACATAGGTCAGGCATACGTTCCACCGTTTACAAACACATTATCGACTTGGAACAAATATCACGCATATCAATTAAGATTAACAACAAGCTCTTCATTTAATATCGAAGGTACGCAAATTGTACCAGAAACTACTCCAATTACTTTGAATTTAACAGGCTGGTATTGGTTGCCATACTATCGCACATCGGCAATGCCAGTAGGGACAGCACTTGCAACAATCAGTGGCAAATACTTGCAGGTTAAGACAATTACAGGTCAAGTATATATGCCACCGTTTGCAACAACGCTCAGTGATTTAGAGCCAGGCAAGGGCTATATGATTCGCTTAATACAGGACAACGGCGTGCTCACATATCCAGCAAACGGCATAATCAAGGGTGCAAGCAACAATAAGACATTTGCAGAACCGAAGGTATTCGTACGTCCGAACGTTTCCACAGGCAAGAATGCGTTCATAGCGATGGACATCAACGCACAAGACGGCGATGAAATCGGCGTATTCACACGTGACGGAATGCTTGTAGGCGCAAGCGTATGGCAAGATGGTCTGCGTGGTGTAGTAGTTTGGGGTGATGACGAGTTCACAGTGGAGAAGGACGGCGCAGCCGAAGGCGAAGAGCTGACAGTGAAGGTATGGAGCCGAGCTGATGCGTCAATCGGTGCAGTTCGCACACTTGAAGCAAAAGATATGGCAAACGGCGTTCGCACATATGGCTTGCGTTACGAAACGGATGCGGTAGTAATGCTGAAAGGCACAGTAGAAGCCGAAGGCTTTGGCGTGATGGTAACACCACAACCAGCATCGAGCGAGTTATATATTACGCTTGGCAAGCTATCGAGCGAAGGCGTAGCAGTAGAGCTCTACAACCAGAGCGGACGCTTAATGCTAAGCGAGAGCGGCAAAGCCACAAACGGCGTGTTGAAGCTTGATGTAAGCTCATTGCCGAGCGGCGTCTATAACGCAGTCATCCGCACAGGCACAAGCGTATTGAAACAACGAGTTGTGATAGTAAGATAAAATACACGGGCGAGCAATCGCTCGCCCGAAAGAAAAGCACGTCGTGCTGTGCACCTTCTTTTTTATAGTCAGGTATTCGAAAAAAAATAAACATCCGGTGTTTTGAAAACATCGGATGTTTTAATAATAGGCTGGAAAGCTTATGTTACCGGTAATACAGTAGAACCATCTGATGATTTGTAATAAAACTAAAATACTTCTGCACATCCCAATTATTAAAAAAAGTAAGGGCACTGAATTAAGTGCCCTTACAATACAAATAAACTCTAACCTTTTTTAGTCGATATGCTTGTGTTCATGGTCGTGATGATGGTGGTGTTGTGATGGTGCAATTGCTTGGTAATAAGATAGGTTTGTTACAATCATTTTCTTTACTTTTTCGTCGGCATTGACGTTGTTTGTTGTTACAACTGATTTGAGATAAGACATCACTTTATCAGTTAGTAGCTTGTTTATAAGATTGGTTCTGTTTTTTTCGTCAATGTTTTTCAAAACATCGAGTGTTCCCATCTCACGTGGAAGCCCAACGCTTTCGAAGTAATCAGCAATATCATCATCTTCCAAAGTAAGTTGTTCTTTTTTTATTATTTCAGCAGAAATAACTTCAAAAATATATTGACGACGTATTTCTTCTTTTACTTGTGAAATAAAAACTTCATTCTTTTCAAGCTCTTCTGGATTGAGATTGTTCTTCTTAGCGTGCATTTCTATTGCATTTTTAATACTTTCATTTAGCAAGCTTTGCGGAATTGGTAGATCTTTATAGTTTTCGATAATTTTTTTATAAACATTGTTCTCAAAATCGACATTTTCATAATGTTCGAAACTTTCTTGCATAAATAGAGCAATATCTTCACGCAAATCTTCAATTGAGTTAAAGCGTCCATTACTAATTTCTGAAATTACTTCTTCAGTTAATTCTTTTGGCAGAAGCTGTTCGATTTTATTTATTTTTACTTTAAAAATTTCGTTCTGGCGAAGTGAATCGACTTCACCAAAATCTATTTCAAATTCATCGCCAACTTTTTTATTTAAAAAGTGCTGTTTAAATGCTTCGGGGAAATCATAGGAAAACAGATATAAAACATTATTAGGCATATTTTGGAGCACATTGCCAGTTTCTTTGTCAATAGATTGGAAATCACCAAAAACGATAACATCGTAGTTTTCAATTGAGTTGGTATCTTCCTTTTTACCTAATTCGAGAGCAAATTTATGCAAAACATAATCAATATCATTATCTTCAGGCGCATAAACAATCTGGTCAACAGTAAGTTCTTTGAAATCAATAAGCTCAATTTTTGGGTGTTGCTCAAATTCAAGTACGGCAGATACGTTTTCGTCATCAATTTTAAAATCTTTAAGCACAGGAGCCGAAACAAGCTCAATTTTTTCATCATCGATGAATTTTCTAAAAGCATCTTGTGTGTGATCCAAGCAAATATTGTAGATAACTTCGTTACCAAAACGCTGTTTGATAATATTCATTGGCACTTTACCTTTGCGAAAACCTTCGAGCTGGTAATTTTTCTGTAGATTATTTAATTCTTCTTGAATTTTATTGTCAACTTCGCTTTTTGAGAAATTAACTTCGAACGAAAAGAGAGTTTCGTCCAATTTGTTGAATTTTGTTTCCAATTTGTGATTGCCCTGATTATTAATAAAAACTGTGCGGACGGAGAGACTCGAACTCTCACGGGTCGCCCCGCTAGATCCTAAGTCTAGTGCGTCTGCCAATTCCGCCACGTCCGCAACTTATATAAAATACAAATTTAAGTAAATTTTCACAAAATACAAATAAAATTATTACAAGCTAATTTATAATCAGATAATTAAATCTGTATTAAAATAAATTAATTGTTTTAAAAATTCTTGTTTTTTGAGAATAAATTTTTTAGTTTGAAAAAGACTTTATAATCTGATTAAGGTGGATTATGCGAAAAATATTAAGCAAAATAAAACTACTTTTGCCGCCTTCTGGATGGAAATTGCCTGTTGCAATTGTGCTTGGAGTGCTTTTGGGGCTTACTGCAACAGCTTTTCATATTTCAAATGCAAGTTCTTATCTTTCGGACGATCCACGGGCATGCATAAATTGCCATTTAATGTATCCACAGTATGCTACCTGGCAACACAGCAGCCACCGAGAGCGAGCAAACTGCAATGATTGCCACGTTCCGCACGATAATTTTATACGTAAGTATTATTTCAAAGCGTTGGATGGGCGTCGTCACGCAACAGTATTTACTCTTCGAATGGAGCCACAGGTAATACGTATAAACGAAGCTGGCAAGCAGGTTGTGCAAGAAAATTGCATCCGCTGCCACATAAACCAAATTAATAGCGTAACAGCAATGCAAGTAACAGGCAAAAATTATAAAGAGGGAAAAGGGCATCTTTGTTGGGATTGCCATCGAGAAGTGCCTCACGGACGAGTATCGAGCCAAGCCTCAACTCCAAACGCAATAGTTCTTGGATTAGAAGATCCAGCACCGAATTGGCTAAAAAAGATTTTTGAATAATTTTCCACAAAATAGAGGTTAAAATGAGCGAAAATTCAACAAAGAAAATGAAACCGTGGGTATATTGGTTGCTTTTTGCAATCACTTTTGTTGCAGTATTCATTATTGGTATGCTTACTGCTTCGATAATGGAGCGCCGTGTTGAAACGGTGGCACGTGTTGATTTAGTACGAAATATTGCTGAATACGAACCACGAAATGAAGTTTGGGGAGAGAATTTTCCACGACAATATCAATCATACTTACGAACTCTCGATACAAGCGTAAGGACGCCATATATGGGATCAGCCCATATTGATTATTTAGAGCAATACCCTGAACTTGTAATTATGTGGGCTGGATATGCATTTTCTCGTGAATATAACCAAGGACGCGGGCATGCTTATGCAGTAAATGATGTACGAAATATATTGAGGACAGGCGGTGTAGAATGGAGCCCCCAGCCTGCAACTTGCTGGACCTGTAAAAGCACGGACGTACTGCGCTTAATGAAACAAATGGGGATAGCTGAATTTTACAGCAAGAAATGGAAAGATTTGGGTAGTGAAGTAGTAAATCCAATTGGTTGTCAAGATTGCCACGATCCGAAAACAATGAATTTGCGGATTACACGCCCTGCATTGATTGAAGCATTAGCTCGACGCGGTAAAAAAATCGAGGATGCTACACACCAAGAAATGCGTTCCCTTGTATGTGCTCAGTGCCACGTGGAATATTACTTCCGTAAGCCTGATAATTATCTGGTTTTTCCTTGGGATAAAGGATTTTCAGCGGAAGAAATGGAAGCTTATTTTGATGAAATAGAATATTATGATTGGGTGCATCCACTAAGTAAAGCTAAAATGCTAAAAGCACAACATCCAGATTATGAACTTTATATGACAGGTATTCACGCTCAGCGTGGTGTTGCTTGCGCTGATTGCCATATGCCTTATAAAGTTGAAGGTGGATCGAAATTTACTGATCATCACGTTCGCAGCCCACTTGCAAATGTTGCTAATAGTTGCCAAGTTTGCCATCGTGAAAGTGAAAAACAGCTTGTCGAAGATGTGGTCTCGCGCCAAAATAAAGTTATGGAACTGCGACGTTTAGCTGAAAAATCAATTGCTGCTGCTCATATCGAAGCTCAAAAAGCTTGGGAAGCCGGAGCAACTGAGCAAGAGATGGAAACAATTTTGAAACTTATCCGTTCTGCTCAATGGCGCTGGGATTGGGTCGCTGCTGCCAATGGTGTTGGTTTTCACGCACCTGTGGAAGCTTTGAGAATTCTCGGCACTGCAATTCAACGCGCAGAACAAGCTCGCGGTATGCTGCAAGTAGTATTTGTGCGTCATAATGTACCTATTCCGCTGAAATTACCTGATGTTTCTACAAAAGAGCTTGCTCAGAAGTATATAGGCTTAGATATGGAGAAACTTCGTAAGGATAAAGATAACTTCCTTCGAACTTTTGTCCCTGAATGGGATAGAATTGCAAAAGAACGACAGGGAACACTCATGAAATATGAGCCAAAAAATTGATTAAATCACTTGCGATTTCAAATAAAATAGGGGCTGTAGTTTACAGCCCCATTTTTATTTCAACTAATATTTTTATGATAATTTTTCGAAACGGGCTTGGAAGAAACGTAAATATCTTGGCTCATAAACCATCTTTAAGCCCTTTGCTGATTTTCTGTGTTCATAAAGTTCAGCAACAGAATAGGCAACAACGTCAAGATGTGCCTGAGTATAAACACGACGTGGTATAGTCAAGCGAACAAGCTCTAACTTAGGTTTGTATTCTTCACTTGTTTCTTTGTTGCGACCTGCTGAAACAATACCACGCTCCATACCGCGAACACCAGAATCTACATAAAGATCAGCAGCAAGTGCTTGTGCCGGGTATTGCTCCTGTGGAATGTGATCATAGAAACGCTTAGCATCTAAGAAAATTGCGTGACCTCCGAATGGCTTGACCATAGGAATATTGTATTCATCCAATAATTCACCTAAATAATGCACTTGCTTTATACGGGATGCCATATAATCGTCTTGGACAGCTTCTTCCATACCGCGAGCCATTGCTTCCATATCACGACCAGCCAAGCCGCCGTAAGTATGAAGACCTTCATAAACTACAACCATATTACGTAACTCTTCGAAAAGATCCCAGTCGTTTACTGCAACGAATCCACCTATATTTACAAGTAAGTCTTTTTTGCCACTCATTGTTGCGCAGTCAGAATAGGAACAGAATTCTTTTAAAATTTCAGCAATTGTTTTATTTTGATATCCTTCTTCTCTTTGTTGAATAAAATAAGCATTTTCCATTGCGCGTGTTGCATCGAGTACAACTTTAATGCCGTGCTTGTTGGCAAGTGCATATACTTCTTTGATATTTGCCATTGATACAGGCTGACCACCAGCCATATTAACAGTGGCACCCACTGTTATATATGCAATTTTATCAGCACCAACTCTTTTGATTAAATCTTCGAACTTTTGCAAATCAACGTTGCCTTTGAAAGGATGCATCGATTGCGAGTCGTGAGCTTCATCAATGATTACATCCACAAATGTTCCGCCCGCAAGCTCTTGATGAAGTCGCGTTGTTGTGAAATACATATTGCCTGGAACATACTGACCAGGTTTTATGAGTGCTTGCGATAACAAATGCTCTGCACCGCGCCCTTGATGAGTTGGAACTAAGTATTTATAACCATAATATTTTTGAACATTTGCTTCTAAATAATAGAAGTTTTTACTTCCTGCATAAGCTTCATCGCCGAGCATCATTCCAGCCCATTGATAATCGCTCATTGCATTTGTGCCGCTATCGGTTAGCAAATCAATATAAACGTCTTCCGAACGGAGTAAAAATGTGTTGTAACCAGCTTCTTTAATACATTTTTCACGATATTCGCGAGTTGTTACTTTTAATGGTTCGACAACCTTAATTTTGTAAGGTTCAGCCCAAGGTCTGCGTGTAAATTTCATTGAACTATCCTTTAATTTTGTTAAAACAAATTCCCAAAATAAAAATTTATAATTTCACAAGTCTTGCAAAGATAGTTAATTATAAAAAAAAATCAAAATTAAGGAAAAATAATTCTATTTATTTTGTTATATTTAACAAATTAAATGATATACCAACCGTAAAACTAAAATAATTCTCAAATATTGAAACCTCTTTATTTAATGCGCTGTTTGGTACATCAAGCACCTGGCGTGCTTTTCTAAAAATATCAATTTTTTTGGGGAAATAACTGTAATCTATCTCAAAAATCAAACTTCCCAGAAAATAGGACTCTGGATATTCGTCGAATCCCAACTCCAGACCACTGTAAATATTAACACTCGGTGATACTTCAAACTCATCAAAATGAGTTGCTGAACGTCTTTTGTCTAACTCAAATGTTGAACGTATTGTCTCGTGCCATTTTATCTGTTGTAGCATAGCTCCAAATCCAACGCCAGCGTAAGAACGGAATTGTTTGTCGTATGGTATAAACTCGAATTTTATAATAATTGGTAGTCTTTTGAAAGATAGCTCATTTGTATGATTGCGCGTAATATACCTGCCAACAGTCCAAAACTCATCAAAATATTCAATTTTACTGTAGTTCAGTGAAACTCCTGTTCGCATTTTTTGCGAAAGCCAAGTTTTAAATTGAATTGAAAAATTGGGTGTGTTTGAAAATTCTTGCTTGTTTCCTCCAAAACCAAGTTCGTAAAGTTTTATAAATTCGTCTGCATTGTGCCCAAAATTACCGCCGATGCCCAAAAAAACGATAGGTTTATATTTATCTTCGGTAAATCTATCTAAAACAATCTCCGATTGCAAATAGTTAGAACTAAAAATTCCAAAAAGTAATATTTGAATTAGCTTATTCATTTATTTTACTTTATTTAATAAGAAAAATCAAACCATGCACCAACATTTATTGAAAATTCTAATAGTTCATTGTGTGGTTTTTGGTTTTTCAAAAATGTAAATTTGTTTGTGCCATTGTTGTTCTTTAAGTAGCGGCTTTCTAAACGAACATATGAATTAGGTGATGGATTGTATTCTGCCCCAATAGAAAAATCGAAGCCTTCTACATTAAGGTTGTAAACATTTTGAACATCTGAAAAGTAAGAAATGCGTGTTGACTGATTAAATTTTTCTGAAAATTTATAACGGTATTGTAAAAATCCACTTTTCACTGTGCCAGCCTTACCATCAAAAGAATTTTCAAGCGTTGCAAAATCTATTTGAGCAGCAATATCAAATTTAGGATCAATTTTAAACTGCAAAAACAAATTATGGTATGTATGCAATTGGCTTTTTTTCCCAGATGGCTCCTCATTGCCAATAATTGTATTATAACCTAATGCAACTTTCTCGTTTGTGAAATTCATTGCTAAACCAAGAGTTTTGCTTTTATTATTGTCTTCAAATAGATGATTCCCGTTTATTAGATACAAGTTACTCGTAAAATTATAACTAAACACGTAACTAAGCATAGCGCCAGTTTGATATGTCGGCTCGAAAAATGTTGTTGCAGAATGCGACGATAAAAAGTTGTTTCTGGGATGTGTTGTTTCCCAGCCAATATGAGTAGGAAAAATTCCAGCACCAACCCAAAGGTTATCATAAATTCTATATTCTATATTTGCTTGCTGAATGTTTTTAGGTTCTTGGTAATAAATGTTTTTCGGTATATCCCCTTCCTGCAAAGCAAACTTTACTCGCATACGTTCATCATTATATGCGAATTTGAGATATACAATATTTAAAGCAAAAGTTTCACGTCTATGATTTATTGAAGAAAAAAGATTAAACTCTTGGTCAAGATTGTCAGTGCAGTAATAAGTATCAACATATCCAAGAAGGTTAAATTTTGGCTGCTCAGAATATGAACTTAGGCATACAAGAAAAAAAAGAACTGCAAAAACATACTTTTTCATACTTTCCTTTTATTACAATTTTAAAATTTATAAATTATAAAAATTATTTTTAAAATTTATATCAAACATTCAAAAAAAATTTATATTTTTATAGCAATTTTGAATTCAATTTTTTAAATTTAGGTAAATTTCACAATTAAAAAATAATTTTATGAAAAAAATTCTCGTAATAGATGATGCTGAATTTATTTTAGAAAGCACATCAACGTTACTAAAATTTGAAGGATATGAAGTTTTTACAGCAACAGATGGGCAAAGTGGTATTAAAACAGCCCTTGAAATTAAGCCCGACCTTATCCTTTGCGATATATCTATGCCCGGAATGGATGGATACCAGGTGCTTTCGGCAATAAGAGAAACACCTGAAATTGCCACTACCCCTTTTATATTTTTAACGGCATTCACCGAGAAGCAAAATATGCGACTTGGTATGGAAAAAGGCGCAGACGATTATCTTATCAAACCATACACTCGGGACGAGCTTATTGCAGCATTGGAAGCACAATGGAAAAAGTTCCAAAACATAGAACGCCATGTCCAAGAAAAAAATTGAAGAAGTAGGACGCAATTTAAATTATGCATTGCCTCATGAATTTCGCACTGTGCTAAATCAAGTTATTGGCTCAGCCAAATATCTTACAACAAACACAGATGACATTTCAAAGGATGAAATAATAGAAATTGGCAACGATATAATTTCCTCAGCACAAAGATTGATGAGAATTACCGAGAATTTCCTTGTATTTATTCGCATTGAATCATTTGCCAGCAATCCAGAAAGACGCCGTCAATTACGTATGTCGCGCACAGATGAGCCAGCCGCTATGCTTGTTGATATTGCATCGCTATTGGCTGCAAAATATGACAGATACGACGACATTGATATCGAAGGGCTTGCTGAGAATATTTATATAGAAATTGCTACTGATAGTTTTCATAAAATTATAGATGAACTTATAGATAATGCTTTTAAATTTTCCACAAAGGGCTCGAAAATAAAAATTACAATTGCTACTAGCGAAGACAAATTTTACGTCAGCATAACAGATTGTGGACGCGGTATGACACAAGAACAAATCGATAACATCGGTGCATACCGTCAATTCGAGCGTCAGATTTACGAACAACAAGGAGTTGGCTTAGGGCTTGTTATTGCCAAACGACTTGTTGAAATTCACGATGGTGAATTTAATATAACAAGCGAAATAAATAATGGTACAACAGTATCATTTACACTGCCTGCAAAATCAGCATCATAAAATCTCATCTCATTTTTTACTTTAATTATACGTATAATTGAAGTATATTTGTATCTTATTTTTAATTAAATCATTGAAATTATGAAAATTAGTGGTTTTTCGTTTGTTCGCAACGGCAGTAAATTATATTATCCTGTAAAGCAATCAATTGAATCAATGCTCCCGCTATGCGATGAGATTTTTGTTGCTGTTGGTAAAGGCGATCCAGATGATACCTCTCGCGAAGATATTGTCTCAATTGGTAGCAATAAAATCCACATAATCGATACCGAATGGGATCCCAAATATATGGTGCGTGGAGCAATCCACGCAATCCAAACTGATATTGCTATGAAAGCATGCACTGGAGATTGGTTGCTTTATCTGCAAGCCGATGAAGTATTGCATGAAAATGATTTGCCCGAAATTCGCCGCCGTTGTGAAGAATTGCTCGATAATAAGGATATCGAAGGATTGCTATTTGATTACTATCATTTTTGGGGAGATTACGAGCATTATCACAATTCACATGGCTGGTATAAACACGAGATTCGCATAGTTCGTAATTTGCCACAGATACATTCGTGGCAAAGTGCTCAATCGTTCCGCTATTTTGATTATTATGAACATCCGCGCCAAAAAGACGGCACACGCAAATTGCGTGTTGCTAAAGTTAATGCTCATATTTATCACTATGGCTGGGTTCGTCCGCCTCATCTTATGCAAAGTAAAAGCAAAGCCATAGATACCAACCATAAAGGCATCGATAAAGTTAATGAAATGTACAAAAACAAGCCTACAGAGTTTGATTATGGTCCGTTAAACAGGCTTGCACGTTTTGAGGGCAGTCACCCGAAAGTAATGCACGAGCTTATTGAAAAAATTTATTGGCGTGATAAACTTCAATATACAGGCAAACCTAATCCAAATCGTCCACCACACAAGCACGAGCGATTTAAATACCGTTTGCTTACCTTCATCGAAAATAACCTGCTCGGTGGACGTCAAATTTCATCTTTTAAGAATTATGAATTATTAAAAAATGTTTGATTTTAATTAATTGATTAATGAAAATAAAAGAAGTTTTTAGTAGAATTAATATTGCCGAGTTTTATACAATTTCAATTCTTATGCTTTATTCTATTATGGCAATAATTTTCTTTCATACATCAAATAATATAAAACTTCATCTTTTGGAAAATTTGATCATTATAAGTTTTATTTTAACTATTTCACAGATTAAGTCAGAAAATAAAAGTTATATTTTTTTTCGAAAATTTTACCTACTTAGCTTTGTATATTTGATTTATAATCAAACTCATTCCTATATCCCACTAATAAATCCAAATTTATATGATAACTTGTTGATAAAGCTCGATTACGCAATATTTGGCTGCAATCCAACAGATTGCACTATGAAAATAGTGAATCCATATCTGACAGAATATTTTCAGTTTTGTTATATGACATTCTTTTTTATGCCAATTATACACGGTGTAGAACTTCATTTACATCGAAGAGATTTTGAGTTTGATATATTACTTCGAAACATCCTTTTTGGATTTTATCTTTCGTATTTACTTTATTTTATAATGCCAGCTGTAGGACCTCGTTTCACTTTGTACGATTTTAGTCTTTTGCAGCAAGAATTACCAGGTATTTTGCTTACGGATTTTTTCCGAAATGTTGTAAATGCAGGTGGTGGTATAATTAACAGCACAATTGCACCGGCATTGCAAGTAAACAGAGATTGTATGCCGAGCGGGCATACAATGATGACGCTTATCAACATCACTCTTGCTTTTAAATTCAAATCTCGTTTGCGTTATGTTTTCCTGATATTCGGCAGTAGTTTGATTTTTGCAACAATTTATTTACGCTATCATTATGTAGTTGATCTAATTGCTGGCGCTCTATGTTTTGTAATTTCTATGCATTCAGAAAAAGTAATTTCTAAGCACGTCAAACTACCTTCTTCCCCTTAATATAAACACTACTTATGTGATTAATAGCAAAGTGATAGAATAAATCAGTGTATGATGAAATATCGGCAACAAGAAAATCAGCCTGCTTACCGATTTCCAGACTACCTACTTTGTGGAAAATTTAAAAGCATTATCTATAAGTTCATCTATAATTTTATGAAAA
>DAIPLL010000061.1:0-8360 GCA_036769265.1 Kapaibacterium sp. (SeqCode) | reverse complement strand
AGAAGAAGTATTTGCTTTATCTTAAGTTTCCGAATTTTGCTCTTCTGAAGTTCTTTCAAAAATTTAAGAGATGAAAACTCAATATTTTTCAGTTTGCGTAAATTTAGCAAATGTATTAAAACTGGTATCGCAGCTGCAACAAGCCCAAACAAAAAAAACGGATTTAAAAAATTCATAGTTAAAAGCAATCAATAAAAATAAACATTATTTTTGGACTAACGGTTTTGTAAGAATTGGTGGTTTTTTAAAATCTTCATCGCTTGATTTTATTTCACCATCTTCGAATAATAAATCAAATGTAACTAAACTAACAGGCAAATATGATTTACCACCGGAAATAAAAGGATTTGATACAGATGGAGCAAGATAATTATAAACAAATTGATTTTTCCCAACAAATATTATGTCCTTGAATGTTTGCGTAGTCATATTATTAGCAAAAACACCTCGAATTAGTTCTTCTTTACCGTTTGGATAAATTTTGTATGCTTCATTTATCAAAACTTTATTACCGCCACGAGGAAAATCAATATTACCAAAAGTCAAACCATATAATCCAGTAAATAGAATATTTTGATTTTGAATCCTTTTGACAATTATACCAAATGGAAGTTCTCTATCTTTAATCAATTTTAGCATTTTCTTTTTAAGTTCATCATAAGACAATTGGTTTTTATTTGCTGAAAAAATAATATTGCTAAGCATAGCAGAACCACCTCGATTGTGTCCATTACTTGTTTTCACACGGCGAGTTGGTACACGTGATGATAGCAAGTTCTTCAAATAACCATTTTCAACAAGAAGAACGTCCTGAGCTGGTACGCCATCATCATCGATTTTGTAATAGCCATATAGCTGAACATTTTTGAATTCTTGCAAATTTGGTTTAGCCCAAACAGATATAAATTCAGGGAGAACGCGTCCACCGATTTTATTTTGGAATGCAGCGAATTTATCATCATCTGTAAAAAATCCCATATCCATAATAGGTTTGCGTTGAGCTACAAAATTTGGAACAAACGACTGAGCAATTAGTTCAGCAGCAGCTTGTTCAGTAAATAATATTGGTCCGTTGTATGATTCTTCAAGAGTGGATGCAATTTTTAGATTAGTAACATTTTGTGCAACTTTTTTAGCGCCACGCACAAGCGAATCTAAATCAGGCAAACGCTCAGGAGTTCTACTATATGCAGAGAAAAAGTCATAAACAAGCATACCATCTTTAGCTTGTGTAGCAGCAATCACTTCAACACCAGTTTGAGTATTTTTCCTGATGTATTCAGTGCCTTCACTATTGATATAATAAACAATTTCCTCTATACTTTCAACTGTAGCAGATGAAATGTCAATTTCAGGAAAATTTTTAAAGACTTCTGAAACATTACAAGCTATTTTTTCTAATTTTTTAATATCAGCTTTGAATAAATAATTAGTGTCAATTATTTTGTTTGGAGCAATTTGCACAAAGTCGGGTGTTGTATCACGACGAATTTTATTTTTTAATGATGTTTCTTTTTTAGTATAAATTTCAGCACTTTGCTTGTAAGCAGCATCTGTTGCAAGCCATAGATGCCTTCGTAAGTTAAAATAATCCAACTCGATTGGAATTCTTCTATTAATAAATTGTTCTTCATCATCACCACTACCAAACAGATTCAATCCAAAATCAAAATAGTTGGAATTATCAAATTTATAATCACCAACTCTAACATTAACAGTTAAGCGAGCAATTGGTGTATTTTTTAACTCAACAGTTTTGCCATAAGCTGCTTTAATATTAGCAAGACGAGAATATTCAATTTTGTATTCGATATAATATGGTTTCTGCAATCCATCAATTTTAAGGTTCTGCATTGAGCGATTTAGTTCATCACGCATTGCATTCATAATTGCATCATTTGCCTGCAAATTAAGAGTAATCGCGACAAATGTTAAGATATAAAACAACTTTTTCATTTATTTCCCTCATTTTTTTTACAAAATTTAGCAAGAGCCGCATAGAATTCATAAGGTTTTTGAGTGCCTATGAGTAATTTCGCACCATCTTTGAAAACAATTTGAAGTCCTATTTTCCCATAAACATTAAAAGCACGACCAGCAGGACCGATTCGTATTCCCCAACCTCCATAATCAAGTAAAGGTCTGTATTCACGAATGCTAAAACGTTTTATGTTATCAAAATTATAGGTCTTGAATTTCATAAATGGGAACAAACGGACGTGAATACCAGAGCGAGTAACGTAAGTTTCGAGCTTGCTTGCAAAAAACAGCCATAGAATTGCAACTGCATAAACTACTGATAAACCCATTGATATTAGTAAACCTTGATCTGAGAGTGGTTTATTGCCGAAAGGTATATGTTCGACTGTTTGAACGAAATAGCCATAAACGAAGAATGCAAAAGGAAACAACGCCGCAATCACAACTAATATTACCAGCGGCTTTTGCTTAAATTTTTGCAATTCATAAAATTCAACTTCTTCATTGAGAAATAGCTTCATAATTTGGTGCTTCCAAAATTGGTGGTTTAGCTTGCGATTTAACTTTCTTTTGAACTTCTATTTTTGAGACTAAAAGGCTGGGTGAAACTGCTGAAACTGGCACTCCACCAGATTCAGCGCCACAAATGCCATTGAAAATGCCAATATCATCAGCTGCGGCAACAACATTTGAAAAAGTTGTAAGCGGTGTCCCAATTAAATCAACTCCACGGACAAGCTCATCGGGGCGGCCATCAACATAAACTTTGTAAACTATAATGGGCGTAACATTAAAAGAATTGGGGACATATCGTGTTGTGAAAGTAAATCCACCTGAAACTTTATCAAAGAACAAGCCATATTCCTTGTTTTGCTTTTTTGCTTCCTCAATAAGTTTTTGTCTAAGTTCCTCCTTTGTAAAAGTTTGGGTAGCTTCGACTATTAAATTTGACTGTCGCGATATTGCTTGATAGCCTATTTGTTTACGTCCATGCCCATTTGAGTTTGGGAAATTTTGAATTGGGATTCGAGACATAAGAAAATTACTAAATATGCCATTCTTAACAGTTTCAACACGTTGCCCCAAGATACCTTCATCATCATATTTGTAATATCCTGAAACTGGTTTTCCTTGTATGTATGCAATTGTTGGATCAAAAACAACATTTAAGAATTCAGGTAAAATCTTTTTATCAATCGAATTTTTGAATGTTTGGCTACTTGTGGGATCTTTCTCACGATGCCCTTCGACACGATGCCCAAAAATTTCGTGGAAAAACACACCAGCTGCTTCTCCTGATAAAATCGCTGGACCGCTGAAAGTTTCAGCAAGTGGTGCATTGCGCAACTTATCAAGTGTAGCAATCATTTCGTCAATTTTTCGTGCTATTTCTTGTTCCGATGGAAGTTCGTCAGGAGAAAAACCAAAGTAAGAATGGAAAAGTGGTAGGCTCATACCATCATCAGCCTTTGTTTGAATATAAACAGAAACACGGGCATACTTGCCAACTGTTGAAACTTCGAAACCATCGGTATTAATTATCAATTTGTTATTAATTTCGAATGAAAAAGAGACACTTGCCTGATGAAGCCATTTGTAACTATTAAACTTTGTTGAAACTTTACGAAGAATAGCTGCCCATTTGGCAGTATCAAGTGGGATGCTGTTGCTTGATTTCGTCCCCGAATTGGTAATCGTAATATCTTGCCAATCCTGCAAGTCCACAATAGCGTTCTCACGAGAAAAATCATCTGATGTGTCTTCTTCAGCTACCTTAACCGCTTGATTTGTGAGAGCTTTTTCATATCTTTGAATTGCATTTTTATAAATTTGGTCTGTGGCATACCATATTGCATTTTTTATAGCATATTCATCGCTTTCGAATGGTATAGGAATTTTGCTAACAGTTGCAGAAAAATCAAACGGATTCCCTCTTATTATGTGTGTATTATCAAATTTATGACTTCCGACTCGTATTTCAATATCCATAAAACGATCTTTATCGAAGTTATTATGATTAATTTTGCCAAAAGATGCTTGCATAGAGACTTTTTGATTTTCAAGCAAATAGTACGATATGAAATATGGTGGCAAATTTTCTTTTGAAAGTTCAGTTTTTGTTCGTTTTATCTCTTGCTTTAAAATATCGACTAATTTTTTATCAATTGCAAGTGCATTGCTTATTAAGCTTATCGATAAAATAATTAATACTGCAATTCTTTTCATATATCAATCCAATAATTTCAAAAAAAAGAAGACGATTATTATTAAAATTAATTTATTTTTATCGAAAAATAAAATTTTAGTTTACTAACGAAGGTTAAGTTTTGTGTTCTATAACATTATTAAATGCCTTACAAAATCAAATATAAAAGGCTGTTCAAATGGAACAGCCTGATTTTAGTTTCAAAGTAATAAGAAAATATTAGATTTCTTCTTCAACAAATTCATAAGGTAAGGTCAAAGCTAATTCTGTTGTATTATTTGAAATTGGCTGAACATTTATTCTGGAATTAGCAACACAAAGCATTTTTAGAATTAAGCCTGTGTTAATGCTTATCTCGCTATTTGTAACGGGACTGAATACTTTTGTATTTGGTTTTAATTCAAAAATATTTGGTGTAAAGTTAGCGTATAATTTTATTTGCAAAACATCATTGATAAAATCCACTTTAATATTAATCTCATCATCGTTTGTAAGCTTAGCAATTAAATTTATAATAATCGAGAGAATAGTCCTTAAAAATAAGTTGTTATAATAAAAAGAATCATTTTGAATTTCGTAATTGATTTTAATTTCTCGTTTAAATATAGGGTTATTTGCAAGCATTTGTTCTATTGAAGATAATATTTTGCCAAAACTGATTTTATCTTTTTTGAGTAATTGCGATTTATTTTCATAAAACATATCAATGAAATTAAGTATTTCCAAAGATTTTACAAATGTATCAATTTGGAAAAATATATTTTGCAAGTGTTTCTGGCTAACTTTATTAAATTGGTCTTCGTATTTTTGGATATAACTTAAATCAAACAAAGGATTAATTTTTTTTATTTCTTCGAAATACAAATTTCTTAGGTTTTTCATCTGGTGTTCAGTTTCACTAAATTTTGTAATTTCATCTTTTGCTTGTTGAATTTTTTCGAAAGCTTTTACCTTTAAATTTTCAATCACTTGGTTAGAAAACTTATTTTCTATTCTGTTTTGAATGAAGTTATCAATTTGATGGTTAATTTCAATCAGGCATTTTTCAAGCTCAATTCTTTTTTCAGCAGGTCGTATAGTTACAAGAATAGCTTTATTCAATCCCCAAGGAATCAAAGACGCAGAAATATCAACAAATATGCTCTCCCCTTTTGCTTTCGGAAAAGAGACTGAGTCGTAAATAGCACCATTGTTTCTAATGTTTTCTAAGAAAAAGTCTGCGTCAAATAACTTCGTATTAGGAAATATTTTAGAATAATGGCGACCGATATTGGGTTTCTTTTTCACACCTAAGATATTAAAAGCTGTAAAATTAATATCATAAATTATTCCTGTATTACAATCAATAACAATAGCAACATCTGGAGAATAGTCAAAGTATTTTTGGAAAGTTTCCTTTGATTTATTTATAGCTTCCAAATTATTTTTATACTCTACACCATATTTTAAAACTCGTCTTAATATATCGGGATTGAGGTTGTTTTTCGTAATATAATCAATTGCACCACTTCGCACTGCAACAATAGCAAAATATTCTTCTTGAAATCCAGTAAGAACAACAATTGGAACATCTTTTGCATTTTCTTTCATTTTCATATAAGTTTCGAGCCCATTTGCATCAGGCAAACCTAAATCAAGCAATATCAAATTGAAGTCGCTTTTTTTCAGCTCCTCAATTCCCTCATTTAAGCGAGTTTTCCAAGTAAAATCAATTGCCTCGTTTTTATATTCCTCAATCAAGGTTTTAATATAAAAATAATCTGCACTATTATCTTCGATGACTAATATTCTCATTCTTTCCTCTTTGGAAGTGTTACAATCGAAAACCAAAAATTCTCGATATGACGCACTATTTCACAAAACTGCATAAAATCAACCGGTTTTGTTATGTAACAATTTGCGTGTAAATTATACGACTTTAAGATATCTTTTTCATCGTTCGAGACTGTCATAATAACAACTGGTATGCTTTTCAATTTTTCATCTTGTTTGATCTCGTGAAGAACTTCAAATCCATTTTTTCGAGGCATATTTAGATCAAGTAGGATTAAATCGGGTGTTGGTGAATTTTCATAACCATTTCTTTTATGCAAAAAATCCATTGCATAAATGCCATCGGAAACAACGTTTAAGTTATTGAGCAGCTTGCTATCTTTTAATGCTTCCTCTATGAGACGCACATCTCCTAAATTATCTTCGACTAATAGTATTTCAGCAGGTCTAAGCTCATAATTCATAAGCATCATCCTTTAAATTTTTTGCTATCGAAAAAATAAATGTGGTGCCTTTATTAAGTTCTGATTCAAATGTAATTTTACCGTTATGTCGGGAAACAATTCGTTTGCAAATTGCAAGACCAATTCCGTTTCCTGGGAACTCTTCACGTGTGTGAAGCCGCTGAAAAATTTTAAACACCTTGTCTTTGAATTGATCGTCGATCCCAATCCCATTATCTTTAACTTTAAATATGTATTCTTTCTCATTTTCGTCGAAGGAAATAAAGATTTCTGGACGGCAGTCTGTTTTGCAAAATTTGAGCGAATTACTTAACAAATTCATAAATAATTGAAACAATTGCCCTTCATCGCAAACAATTGTCTTTGGGAGTTCATTATAGTATATTGAAGCCGATTTTTCTTTTATCTGATGCTTCAAGGTTTCAATTACACGGTAAAGAATTCTATTTAAATCTGTTGGAGCAAATTTACCAGGACGAGTTTTGACACGAGAGTATGTTAAAAGGTCGTTAATCATCTGTTGCATACGAAGCGAGCCTTCGAGTGCGAAATTGATAAATTCAGTCGCTTCTTTGTTTAATGTATGGTAATATCGAGTCTTAAAAAGTTGTAAGAAACTGCTAATCATTCGCAAAGGTTCTTGTAAGTCGTGAGAAGCAACGTAAGCGAATTGCTGCAATTCTTCATTCGAGCGGTTAAGTTCGGCAATAAGTTCCTTTTGCTTTTCTTCGAGTAGTTTCTTTTCGTGTATGTCCTGTAAATTACCAGCCATTTTAATAGGAGTTCCGTTCTCATCAAAAATTGCATTTCCTTTGACATTGTACCAACGATATTCTTCACTTTTGAAAGTTTTAAGTCGGAAATCAAACGAAAAAGTTTTTTTCTCAGAGAAATTTTTTTGAACTTGCTCGAAAACATTAGATAAATCATCAGGATGAATAATACCTAAGATAGATTCATCATCTAATAAATCGGTCTTCAAATCCATTTCGAGCATTTGTCTTAATTTTGGTGATAACCACATACGTTTATCAAGCAAATCACGCGACCATAAACCGTCGTTAGAGCATTCTACTGCAATTTCGTATCGTGCTTGGGTTTCTAACAAGCGTTTACGTAGCTCGCGATCCGCCGTAATATCTCTAAGGATAATCCAGTAGCCTGTTTTTCGATTGCGATAGTCGATTTTGGGCCAGATTTTAGCGTTAAGTATTATCTGGCTACCATCTTTTTTCGTAGTAATAATTTCATCAATATGGCGAAATTCGTTTAGTTCTTCTTCAAAGAAAGGAAGATCAACTATATCAAAAATTTTCTTCCCTTTTATTTCTGAAAATTTCAACTCAAAAATTTCGCTAAAAGTATTATTTGCATCTATAATTTCCCAATCAACAGATAAAAAGACTATTGCATCGAAACTTGTGTTAAAAAGATGTTGATAGAGCTTGATCGATTCATTTAGCTCTTTTGATAATTTATTAATTTTGGTAATATCAATCAGAGTAGCAAAAAGACCTACAAGTTTGCCTTCGATATTGAAATGTTTTGTGAAATTAATAAAGAAATCTCTAATTTCATTATCTGCACATAAAATTTGAACATCTGAAATGTAAGTATTTTCGCTTGAATTAATGAAATTCTTAATTTGTTTTTCCCAATTTGAAATATTCGATGGTTTCACAAAATTTAAATTTATAAAAGATGTGTTTTCAATTCTAACTTTATCATTGAAAAACAATTTGCTGAAAGTATGATTGTAATTTTTAATAACTAAATCACAATTTAAATAGAATACTGATATTGGCAAAGATTCAACAAATGTTTCAAAATATCGTTTGCTTTCTTCTATTTTCTTTTTGCTTTCAACTATTTCTGAAATATCAGTACTAAAAGTTAGGTAGCCAACTATTATACCTTCACTATTTGTAATACCGACA
>DAIPLL010000274.1:0-1046 GCA_036769265.1 Kapaibacterium sp. (SeqCode) | reverse complement strand
CTCTATTAGTTTATCTCTTTTATACGTACTTCTCAAATTTACTCCATTTTCTGAGCCCAAAACTAAATCGAAAATGCCTAATTCATCTGCAACTTTATCAGCAATTTTTTTGGAAGATGCTGTTGCTAAAACAATAGTCCTACCATTTTGCTTTTCCTGTTCAATAAATTCCAGAACATTATCCCGAAATACCAATGTTGAGTAATCTGGCTCAGCTATTTTATGAATTTTTTCCTTAAAATATAGTTTCCCTTTTAAAATCCAAAATGGTAATGCCAGCAAAATCAACGGTTTTTTCTTAATCGCAATTATAGTTGCTTCTATTAAAGTATCTCCGGCAATCAAAGTCCCATCAAAATCAACGCACAAAGGTACATCATTGTAGTTACCTATATTCATAATTCTTTGTGATTATTCAACATAATTTTTACTTTCTCTAAATCTTCTGGTGTATCCACACCAATTAATTTTTTATTTAATTGAATGCACTGAAATTTAAAGCCGTGTTCTAATAACCGCAACTGTTCTAATTTTTCCATTAATTCTAAATTCGATTGTTCAGTCTTAATAAAAAACTCTAATGCTTGCTCTTTATAAGCATAAATCCCAATATGCTTCCAAAAATCACAGTAACTAAGCCACTTATTAAACTCTACATCTCGCAAATATGGCACAGCTGAACGTGAGAAGTAAATTGCCTGATTATTGCATCCGAGAACAACTTTAACGTTGTTCGGATTGCTCAATTCTTCATTGTCGTTAATTTTTGTGACAAAACTTGCAACATCATAGGTATTTATATCAAAATTGTCGAGTAAATAATCAATATCACTCCCTAATAGCAGCGGTTCGTCGCCTTGAACATTTACTATAATTTCAAATTTTTCGTTTAATCTTTTGTAGGCTTCGTATATTCTATCTGTTCCTGTCGGAATTTCCTTCGGTGTCAAAACAAAAGGAACATCTTATTTAGTTAAAACCTCAGCTATTCTAATATCATCAGTTGCACCCAAACCTCGATTAAGCAATTTTGAAGTCAAAATATT
>DAIPLL010000273.1:0-1068 GCA_036769265.1 Kapaibacterium sp. (SeqCode) | reverse complement strand
TGTCCTGCCATCAACATAAGCACCAGCCATAAGCACAGTGCCATCACCAATGGTTACTTTATCGCCAACAAAACAATTTTGAAGAATAACAACGGTCTCGCCAAGTTGTGCTTTTGGCGAAACAACCGCTGAGGGATGAATTTCTACTGCCATACCTTACCTATCTACAATTGATGCTTGAAATTCTGCTTCTGCGACGGGCACACCATCAACATAAGCAACACCTTTAAACATTAAAATATTCATTTTACGATTGAGCAACTCGACTTCCATTACAAGTTGATCGCCTGGAATGACTGGCTTTTTGAAACGAACATTTTTCATACCTGTGAAAAACAAAAGTGTTTAGCCAAGCTCTTCGGGTGTAAAATGGCTCCAAACAATTAATCCACCAGTTTGGGCAAGTGCTTCGCAAATGAGCACTCCCGGCATAACAGGACGCTCAGGGAAATGCCCAAGGAAAAATGGTTCATTGAATGTGATATTCTTGTAGCCAACAATTTTTTTCCCATCTTCGCTGAATGATATAATTCTATCAATTAGCAAAAATGGATAACGATGTGGCATAATTTTCAGCAAACCATTAATGTCCAGAACGACATCTGTTGCCTTATTAGGATTAAGACGTTCGAGCTCAAGTTGCTTGAGATATTTTTTTCTAAGAAGTTTTGTAAATTCAAAATTACTTGCATGACCAGGACGAGCTGCCAGAATTTGAGCTTTTATTGGCGCCCCGACAAGTGTCAGATCGCCAATCATATCGAGCAGTTTATGACGAGCAGGCTCATTCTTAAAACGAAGCTTTGTATTGTTCAAAATCCCACCATTTTCACCAATATGCGGAACCTCCTTCAACTTAAATGTCTCTTTCACCCATTGGATTTTTTCGTCTGATAGTTCGCAATCAATAATCACAATTGCACTATCTAAGCTTCCGCCTTTTATAAGCCCATTTTTATATACCATCTCAACTTCTGTAAGAAAGCAAAATGTGCGCGCAGGTGCAATTTCTGTTTCTAATTCTTGTTCTAAATTGAAACGCCCTGTATGCTGGCTGCCAAGAGCAGG
>DAIPLL010000060.1:0-8558 GCA_036769265.1 Kapaibacterium sp. (SeqCode) | reverse complement strand
ATCATTTTGAGATAAGTTCTGTTTATTCCTTTTTCATATAATTCTCAATGAATGGCTTAATAAGATCGATAGGTATTGGGAAAACAGTTGTGGAATTTTTCTCTGAGGCAATGTCAGTAAGGGATTGTAAATAGCGTAGTTGAAGAGCAACGGGATATTGCTGAATTTGTGCAGCAGCTTCTGTAAGCATTTTAGCAGCTTGTTGCTCGCCTTCAGCACGGATGATTTTAGCACGGCGCTCGCGTTCAGCTTCGGCTTGTTTTGCCATAGCACGTTGCATTTCGATAGGCAAATCGATTTGTTTCACTTCTACGGATGCAACCTTAACTCCCCAAGGTTCGGTATGTTCGTCGATAATTGCTTGCAATTTTTTGTTAATGCTTTCACGTTCCGATAGAAGTTCATCAAGATCGCTCTGCCCAAGGATACTTCGTAATGTTGTTTGTGCAATTTGATTTGTTGCATAAAGATAGTTCTCAACTTCGACTATTGCTTTATCTGGATAAACTACTCTAAAATAAAGAACAGCATTAACTTTTATAGAGACATTATCCTTTGTAATGACATCTTGTGGTTCGATATTCAATGCAACAGTACGTAGGCTAACCCTAATCATTTTATCGATAAAAGGTATCAAAATTATAATACCAGGTCCTTTTGCACCAATTAATCTACCTAATCGAAAGACTACTGCTCTTTCGTATTCACGAATAACTTTAATAGCAGAGGTTAGAATTAAGATTATGAAAAGAATCAATACATAAGTGAATTCCATAAATCTGCTCCATATAAAATTGGAAATTTTTATTATTTACGTCTGATTAATCAGTTTAGTTTAATTTTTATTTATTTAATCCGTCTTAATAATTGGAAAAATATTAAAATTTACTTAATTTCAATAAATATAACGATGAATTAATTAATGAAAAAAAATTTTATAATATTGATTTTGATTTTAACAAATACACTGCTTTTTAGCCGAGACTTTTCGGTTGATATTTCTTCTGCTCAATTTTATTACGACGAAAATTACTCACTATGGGATTTATATTATTCTTTTAACGAGAAAGATTTAACCTATACAAAAGAAAATGATTAATTTTTAGCAATGTTGCAATTCAAAATCAAATTTTATTCTAATTTAAAGCTTGAGCTTGAAGACGAATGGACCATAGGTCATACAATTGGTGAAATAAATCCTGAAAGCGATATTAAATTATATGGAGTACGCGAGTTTAAATTAAAAGAAGGGCAATACAAAGTTGAGCTTTCGATAAAAGATCTAAATGATGAAAACGTTAAAAAAGCTACTTTTGATTTACTCGTACGAAAGATAAGTCGTCAGAAGCTCGAAATGAGCGATATTGTTCTTTGTAACTTAATTCTTGATGAAAAGAATGCAGGAATTTTTGCCAATCCACAATTTTTAAAAAATTCGCTTTATATTTATCCCAATCCATCAGCTGAAATATACGGTAGTTCGCCTGTTTTGAAAACATATTTTGAAATTTATAATGCAAAAACTTTTGCAAAAGATGGGCTTGAGCTTCATTATTATATATACGACGGAGCTAATAGAGAAGTTTTCTATTTTCCAAAAAGTGTAAAATCGCTTTTCGATGGAATGGTTGAAAAAATAGAGATACCTTTGAACGCAATACCCACTGGAGTTTACACTTTGGTAGTTTCTATTAAAGCAATTAATGCTTACGATTCGATTTTTGCAAGTAAGAAGTTTTATTTATTAAATTATGATATGCCACCAGTTTTAGAGCTCACTAGAAATGTAAACAATGATTATGAACTATCTGAATTTGCAACATTGACACCAGAACAACTTGATTTGGAATTTAAACAAGCGAGCATAATTGCTGAGAAAGAAGAGATTTCTCAATATAGACTACTTACCGATCCAACTGCTAAAGCGAAATTTCTTTTCAACTTTTGGCAGAGAAGAAACATCGACACTTCAAAATCAATAAATTTAGCTCGTTATGAATTTATAAAACGTGTGGAATACGCAAACATGTATTTCTCATGGGGTGGATTACCAAATGGATGGGAAACAGATCGTGGGCGTGTTTATTTGAAATACGGTGAACCAACAAGACGTGACTATTTTCATCAAAGAGGCAATGAGAGATCGTATGAGTCCTGGTTTTACTCAGAAATTGAAGGCGGAGTTTATTTTTATTTTGTAGATGTAGGTGGATTTGGGAATTTTCAGCAAGTTCATTCAACAAAATCAGGCGAAATATATAATGAAAATTGGTTCGAGCTTTATGTGCCAATAACAAAAGAAAACAGACAAGAATACCGCAGTAATGAAGATACAAGAAGGTTTAGATGAAAAGTTTTCGATTTTTCGATTATTCAATTTATTTGCTTTTAAAAATATTTGGGTTCATCGCTTCACTCCTATCACCAAAATTACGCGGATGGCTTGCATCAACAATTGGATCTATCATTTATGCTTTACCCTCAAAAAGAAAATCAATCACATTGAAAAATTTACTGCTTGCATTTCCTGAAAAATCTTTAAAAGAGTTAAGAAAAATTGCTAAGCATTCATTTCAAAATCTGATGATTGTATTTGTAGAAACAGCCGCTTTGGAGTTTTTTACTAAAAGTGAAATTAGAAAACTCATCAAAATAAAAAACATTGATTTGGTAAATAAGTTGCTTGCGAATGGCAACGGTCTGATTTTTCTTTCGGCGCATTATGGCAACTGGGAATATTCTGCAATAGCAGCAGGAATTTATAGTCAAGTCCCGATAACGGTTGTTGTACAAAAGCAAAAAAATAAATATATCGATAAAGCTATAAGTAAAGCACGAACAAAATTTGGCAATAAAATTGTTTTGATGAACAGCGCTGCTCGTTCTATTATTCAAGCAATACGCAACAATGAAGCAATTGCGCTTCTGGTGGATCAATCAGCAAAATTCGGAAAGGATAGTTTTGTGGATTTTTTTGGATTGCCTGCACTAACTTATGATGCACCAGCAGAACTTGCTTTGCGGTTCAGAACACCTATCGTTTACGGCTTTTCTGAAAGGAATAAAGACTATACATACACAATAGAACTAAAAGAGCTGTATTTTGATGATTTGTCTTATTCAAAAGAAAATGTAAAAATTCTCAGTCGTCGCCATGTCGAAGCACTTGAAAAACAAATCAAAAAAAGACCTGAACTTTGGGCTTGGCAGCATAGACGCTGGAAACACACGGTCGAGTATAAAAAAGATTGACGATAGTTTTTACTTTCGTGTGTATGAAATTATTGCCCAGATACCGTTCGGCAAAGTTACAACATATGGCTCCATTGCTCGAGCATTGGGAATAGGACGCTCGGCTCGTCTTGTGGGACTTGCTTGCCGGCTGGCTGCTGGGCGCATCGATTTGCCATTTCACCGTGTTGTCAACAGAAACGGCGAGCTCACAGGTAAACATAATTTCCCAACACCTGATTATATGGAAAAAATGTTACTTTCGGAGGGCGTACGCTTTGTAGATGGACGTGTCGATTTGAAAAATTTTTTCTGGGAGGCGGAAATTTATTAATTTGATGTAATGAATTTGGATAACGAACAAATAAAATATAAAATCAAAGGTAAGCGACTTTTAGGCATAGATTTTGGTCTGAAACGTGTTGGCATTGCAGTTTCTGATGAACTTGGTATTACAACAACACCGATTGCAACATTGGATTATTCTGCAACAGATTTCTGGGAGAATTTTTCTAAAATTTTGCACAAAGAAAGAGCAACAATATGCGTTGTCGGAATACCTAATTATGAATATAAAACAAAATCAAGTATTATAAAGGAATTAAATTCGTTCATTGAATTTTTGAGAGAAAAATTGAATTTGGAAATATATACTTTTGATGAAAGTTTGACATCAAATGAGGCTACTTATACGTTGGTTGAAATCGGTAAAAAGAAAAAAACACGTAAAACAAAAGGCGAAAAAGATAAAGTAGCTGCAGCAATTATTTTGAGAAATTTTTTAAACTATTATAATGGTTAGTATGAAAGCAAAATTGTATCTAATATTTTTATTTACAATAGTTATGGCAAGTATAGCTAATTCGCAAATAGACCGTACGAAGTACATTACACGTGTAAATCCGTTTATATTCGATATTTTCGCTCAAGCTGGCAAAGACGATAGTTTGAATATTTGCGTATTTTATAAAATAGCTTATCAAGGACTTGTTTTTGTGCAAAATCAAGGAAATTTATCAACGAACTTGCAAATTGAAGCAGTTTTTCGCGATAACGATGGAATAATTCGACGCCGCTCTAATCATTATGATACAATTTTGGTCCAAACTTTCGATGAAACAAAGGATAAAAATCGCTTTCGGTTTGGTTATTTGCAAGAAAATTTACCTTCTTCGTTATACACTATTCAAATTCAGGTAACAGACTTAAAGGGGCAAGTGATTTATAAAACGAGTATTAATCTGAAAAATGATTTGAAGAACAGATTAATCACACCACTTTTTTCGTATAAAATAAGAGGCACAGAGTATGTTTCGCAGATGCAGCAAGGGTTTTCATTTGCAGCAAATGATTTATCGTTATATGTGCCAATTAATCCAAACTTGAATGATCAGTTTGCTTACAATATTATTAAAATAGAGGATAAGAACGAGATAAATTGGGGCGAGTTCAAGCAAATTTCTGGAGAATGCAGTTTTCTGATTGATACAACTTTATTTTTTGAATTATCACATAATGGAATTATTGTTAATTTCAGGAAATCGACATTTAATACAAAATTCATTATCATAAAAAATTTACGAAATAATTTTATTCCTGGACTTTATCAATTGATTTTAAGATCCAAAACAACAACAGACACAATTAACTTTAAGGTTATTTGGGAGAATATGCCCCAATCTTTAAAAAATCCCGATTATGCGTTTAAAATTATGGAATACATTTTAACAGATGAAGAAATTAAACAATTTAAGTCATACAGAAGCAAAGATATTCCAAAAAAAATTTTTGAATATTGGACGAAGAAAGATCCCTCTCTTAATACACCTTATAATGAGGCAATGCAAGAATACTTCGCTCGTGCAGATTATGCAAGCTTAAATTTCCAAACAGCAGTCCAAAAAGATGGTGCTTTAACTGATAGAGGGATGATATACATACTATATGGTCCACCCGATGATATTCGTACAACGCAAAATAATAATAAAATACGAGAAATTTGGACATACAATAGATTAATCAAAGAATTTACATTTGATCAGGTTTCTTCTGGTGTATATAGATTAACTCAAATTAAAGAATAAATTAGGGATTTATTATGAACGTTCCACTTTTAGATTTAAAATTACAATATCAATCAATTAAAAGCGAGATTGAGCCAGTTTTATTGAAAATTGCAGAAAGTCAGATGCTTATTTTAGGGCAAGAAGTTGCAAATTTGGAGAAAACTCTTGCTGAATACTGCGGGACAAAATATGCAATTGGCGTTTCATCTGGGACAGATGCACTGCTAATGGCTTTGATGGCATTAGATGTCCGACCAGATGATGAAGTAATTTTGCCAACTTATTCATTTTTTGCAACTGCTGGTGTGGTTGCAAGGTTATTTGCTAAGCCAGTATTTGTAGATAGTGATCCTATTACATACAATATTGATCCAAAACTAATAGAGCAAAAGATCACATCAAGGACAAAGGCAATTATTCCTGTGCATCTGTATGGGCAATCCTGCGAAATGGATGAAATATTAGCAATTGCAGAAAAATATAATATACCAGTGATTGAAGATGCTGCGCAAGCAATTGGATGCCAATACAAAAACGGCAAACCAGTTGGTTCTATGGGGAAAATTGGTTGTTATTCTTTCTATCCGACAAAGAATTTGGGTGCCTTCGGTGATGGTGGGCTTGTAGTTACAAATGACGACAATCTTGCTACGAAATTATATCAGATGAGAAATCACGGGATGGAGCCGAAATATTACCATAAGTTCGTTGGTGGAAATTTTCGTTTGGATGCAATTCAAGCGGCTGTCCTAAACATAAAATTCACTCACCTTGAGGATTGGCATCAAGCACGTCGTCGAAATGCCGAAATATACTACAGTGAATTTATCTCAAAAGGGTTAGCTAATAATACAGGAGCGTCAGAATTCGACCAAGACAATAAAGTATTGTTACCAAAAGCTATTTATAAAGATTCTGGTTGCAAGAATTATCACATCTACAATCAATTTGTAATTCGTGTTCAAAAGCGTGATGAACTGAGAGAATTTTTGTCTAAAAAATCAATTGGAACGGAAATTTATTATCCGGTGCCATTCCATCGTCAAGAATGTTTTGCATACTTGAATAATAACGATAGCGATTTTCCTGTTGCTAACCGATTTGCAGCTGAAAGTCTTGCATTGCCTATTTATCCAGAACTAACTGAAGAGCAGATTAAGTATGTTGTAAGCAAAATTGCAGAATTTATAAATCAATAATCCATAATTTAATATAAAAAAATGGCTGTCCTTATTTTTAGGGCAGCCACTTTTTATAATATTTGAATAAATTTATTTTTCGGCAAATTCACTTGCACCGTGGCACTTTTTATATTTTTTACCACTACCACAAGGACACGGATCATTTCGCCCGACTTTGGGTTGAGTGTTGCGAATAGTTTTGACAGCAGTGGCTTCGGGTGCCTGTTGAGCTTGTGGTGCTCCCATAATGAAAGAAGGAACCGTTGCCGAATGTTCATATTGCATATTGCGTTGTGAATATGTAGAATTTCTATAAGATGGCATAGATTTTTTCTTTTCTTCTTCGTTGGAACGAATAATTTGCGGGAAATAACGGAATGCAAATTGAATGAATGATTTATTTATTTCTTTGATCAATTCAACGAACATATCGTGAGCTTCGTGTTTATATTCGAGCAGAGGATCTTTTTGACCATAGGAACGGAGGTGAATACCTTCCTTCAAATCATCCATACTACGCAAGTGGTCGCGCCATTTTTCATCAATTGTTTGTAATATAGCAACTTGTTCAAGGCGTGCCATGAAATCGCTACCAAGCATTTCTTCTTTTTTGTTATAAAATTCAAGAGCTATTGCTTTTGCACGGCGGACAAATTCATCAAGTTTCATTTTTTCAAACTCTTCTTCTGACATTGGAATATCGCAAAGAAGAGTTGTTCTGAGCGAATTTCTTAAAGCTTTGACGTCTTTATTCGGATGATATGTTTCATATAAATCTATAAGATAATCTTCAACGTATTCAAATATTTCACCTTTAAGGCGGTCTCCACGCAAAGCTGCGCGACGGCGAGAATAAATAACTTCGCGCTGGTGGTTCATTACATCATCGTATTCGATCAATCTTTTACGAATACCAAAGTTGTTTTCTTCGACTTTCTTTTGTGCATTTTCGACAGCGCGAGTAATCATCGGATGTTGGATTGGTTCGCCTTCTGGAATATTGATTTTGGACATTACACTGGCGATTCTATCGCTCTGGAAGAGACGCATAAGATTATCTTCAAGAGAAATAAAGAATTGCGAGCTACCAGGATCGCCTTGACGTCCGGCTCGTCCACGTAACTGACGGTCGATACGACGCGCATCGTGTCGCTCTGAACCAATTATCGCCAAACCGCCGTTCTTCTTGACTTCGTGATCGAGTTTGATATCAGTACCACGTCCAGCCATATTCGTAGCAATTGTAACCGCTCCCTTGCGACCAGCTTGTGCGATTATTTCAGCTTCGCGTGCATGGTGTTTAGCATTAAGAACATTGTGTTTAATCCCATTGCGAGTGAACATTTTCGAGAGAATTTCAGAAACCTCAACCGAAGTTGTCCCGACTAAAACTGCGCGACCTTCTGCAAGGATTTTTTTCGTTTCTTCGACGATAGCATTATATTTTTCACGTTTTGTTCTATAAACTAAATCATCGTGATCAACTCGAATAACTGGTTTATTTGTAGGAACAACAACAACTTCAAGATTATATATTTTTTCGAATTCGGCTGCTTCAGTTTCTGCAGTCCCAGTCATACCAGCAAGTTTTTTATACAAGCGGAAATAATTTTGAAGTGTGATTGTAGCAAGAGTTTGAGTATCACGTTCGACTTTTACTCTTTCTTTTGCTTCAATAGCTTGGTGCAGACCATCGGAGTAACGTCGCCCTTCAAGGATTCTACCAGTAAATTCATCAACAATAAGCACTTTACCATCTTGGACGACGTATTCAACGTCTTTTTCGCGATAAAGGTGCTCGAATGCCAGAAATAGACGAGGAACTCTATTACACAATTGATGAAAAAAATCATCAAATCGATATTACTGAAAAAGGACGTCAGCTCCTATGCCAAAGCCAAGAAGATCCTGATATGTTTGTCATACCTGATATTGCAGCAGAACTTAGCGCTATTGAGGGGGATACAACTCTTTCACCTGAAGAAAAACAGCAAAAAATTGATCAAGTTTATTATCTTTTTGCTGAGCGTAGCGATAGAATTCATACTATTTCCCAGCTTTTACGTGCTTACTCGCTTTA
>DAIPLL010000272.1:0-1087 GCA_036769265.1 Kapaibacterium sp. (SeqCode) | reverse complement strand
GCTATCCGAAAGTGAAGTTTGTCGGGCGTGTTCACGAGCAAATATCGCCATCACTAATGGAGGCTGGATATACATTTGCAATTTCAGACTTAAAAATAATGCATCTTGGATACAATGTATCGCGCGAGGAGATGGAGCAGAAAGTCCGCCGCAATTATCGAATGCTTATTGCACACGTCCAAGAGGAGCCGCTCAACGGATATGCTTGGTTTCAGCTTGGTCAATCATTAGCCCAGATGAAGCTTTATAAGGAGGCTGAGGAAGCTATAAGATTTTCTATAAAGTGTGGTGATTTATCGAAAACAGTGTTTTCGTCTGCTGCGGCATCACTTTCGCAAATTTGCGGCAGTCGTGGTGATTTTCAAGAGGCTTTGCGTTGGGCTGAAGCAGCTCTCGAACGCTCACCAAACCAAATATATGGGCTTGCGCTTAAAGCTTTTGCTCTTCTTAATTTGAAACGTGGCAATGAAGCTATACCGTATTTCGAGCAGGCACTCGAATTGGTGCGTGCTTCGGAAAAATATTTCAATTTTGGCAGCCCCGCTTTCGATATTGACATTTCCGAAGAATTATTAATCAAGGGGCTTAACCAAGCTCGCAATCAAGCTGAGCATTAATGTTTTTTTAATGAAGAAAAAGAGGCTGCGCAATGTGTCAGCCTCTTTTTGTATTTTTGTTTAGTGGGAAATTTTATCTTTTACGGCGAGTCTGTCCCATTCGAGCAATTTTTTCAGCTTCTGGGAATAAAGTTTTTGCAATTTGTAATTGCCTATCAATATCGCATAAAATGAGTGCTTGCTTGTTACGATCAAAAATTATATTTGCAATCAATGATTTTAAAACTGCTTTAAAATAATCTTTATCTAAGTTAAATTCGTTTTCATTCGAAGTAATACCTTTTTTTTCGACAAATTTTTTGAATTCACTTAGGTCTTTATCTGAAACATTGAATTCTTTGTAGAAAGCATCGAAATTATTCTTATAGATATTTTTAAGATCTTTGGCGTTGTTATAATAATCGTTAATAAACATATTGAAGAGATTTTTGCTGCGTATAAGTGCAGTAAGCCGAGACATGGTGTCTGGT
>DAIPLL010000271.1:0-1102 GCA_036769265.1 Kapaibacterium sp. (SeqCode) | reverse complement strand
ATCCTGTTCTTATGTAATTCATCTTCTACTATAATTTCATACTGTATATTTTCGATGTTACCTGTAAAAAAAATAGTATTCAAGCTATCGATAAATAATACATTAGGCACACTATCAAGTGCCATTCTACAAAATAGAACCGATTTCTCAACTTTAATGGCAAAAGGGATATCCAAATCAGAAGAATTTTTTCTTTCTTGTTCTTTTTCTTTTTGGGTTGGAATAAGTAAAATCAAAGCTGCAAGATACAGCACAAAATAAATTTCAATGTTTCTTCTATATTTACTTTTTTTAATTGTCATCCGAAATTATTCGTTTAGCTAAAATTTGTTCCAGCTCTTTGCGAATAGCGATTGAGATCTGCTCTTGCTTAAGTTCATCAATAGTTTTAGATAAATCCTTTATTTTTTCATTAAAGTTATTTAAGTTTTGGTTTGTTTCTCGCATAATTTCGATAAGCTGTGGATTGGGCAGAGATATATCTACAAACGATTTTGCAATAGATGAGACTTGATTTAATGCTTCATTTTGTAAATCAAGCATATTATTCATTTTTTCTGTAAGTTTTTCAAGTTGAAGTGTTGCTGCAGCGAAATCTCGGCTTATTTCACCAACTTCGTTAATTAGTTCTTGCTTGCTATCGAGTTCATCGTTTTTTGATGTATCCGAAATTTCGTCGTTCGGAGTGAAAAGCATAACAAAAAACATAAAAAACAAAAGTATTGCTTCGAAGATTATTCCTGCAATCACAACATTATCACTTACGTGGTCGGAAAATCGTCTCACACCAACAAGCACAAGAAGTATCGCCGCACCAAAATAGGCAAATGAATTTATTGTTGTAAAATAAAACCGATTGACAACCTCTTCAAGCCAAATTGATGTACCTTTCCAGAAACCAAGACTATGCATAACCTGCAATTCATCATTTGCATATTTTTCCAGATCAATTTCGCTTGTTGCAAGCCGCCAGGTTGCAACAAGCGATGCAAAGGCACTGCGTTGCTTCTCATAACGTAACTCCTTAAAAACATTTCGCAGTAGCTCTCGACCTTCGAGTGAACCAAAGTAGGCAATCTTTTTAACTTCGAATATTTTATTA
>DAIPLL010000059.1:0-8654 GCA_036769265.1 Kapaibacterium sp. (SeqCode) | reverse complement strand
CAAAATTTTACTAATTCTATCAAATACAAACGCCCTCAAAATTACTCCGATTGCTCATAAAGAACGTAGTTTGTAACATCAACTGCGGCATTGATTGGTCTTATGCCAAATTTAGTCAGTTCATTTTTTAACCACAATGGTGAGAGTTTGATCTTAACATTTTTAATAATACGGGCTGAGTAACGTTTGCAAACATCAATATCATCAATTGAGATTTTTATATAATCATTGCCATTTTCTTGATTTGTTTTTTTCTCAACAGTTGGTAATGATACTTTTTTATTTAATTTTGCTGCAATTTCTCGTGCTATACCAAGATGGCTAAGGCAATCTGCTTTATTGGGCGTTAGCCCAACTTCAAGCACAATATCGTCGATCCCGTAATATTTTGCAAATTCAGTGCCAACAGGTGCATCCTCTGGCAAAACCCAAATACCTGAAGCATCATCGCCAAGCTCCAGCTCCAATTGACTACATATCATTCCATAGGACAGCACATCCCGTATTTTTCTTTTCTCAAGCTTAAAACCACCGTTCGGCACAACTGCACCTATGGAACCGAACACCACTTTCTGCCCTCGTGCAACATTCGGTGCACCACAGATAACTTGAACTGTTTCCTTGCCATAATTAACTTGACATACCGACAATTTATCGGCATTTGGGTGTTTCTCGCATTCAAGGACTTCCCCAACAAAAAACTTATCGTATTTTTTATTGTAATCGATTATTCCTTCGACTTCGATACCGAGCATAGTTAATGTGTTTTCAAGCTCTTCTGTTGTCATATTGAAATCAACAAACTGGCGTAATTTTCTGACTGAAACAAACATAATTTAATACATTAGTTTAATTTTACTTAACAATTAATCTTTGCAATATAATATTTAGCAAAGAGAAATAAAAATATTAGTTATAAAAACGAGCTTTTAGAGTGCTCCAGGTTGGAATAAGTGAGTCGTTTTTGCTTGGGTAATCGCTCCAACGCAGTATTTTATATACTCCATCGCTTGTTGGGACAAAGGTCATTTGCATAGAACCAGCGTAATTATCACTCTTTGATGATTGTTTTAAAACAAAGCTTATCTCGTAATTTGCATTGAAAATGATTGAATCAGGAGAAGCATAATTAAAAGAAATTTTATCAAATGAAATCGAAATAAGATTTTGCGAACTGACATTTGAAACTAACGACTGAAAAAAGCGATTCTCGTCTTGATATGTCCAACGGTTGAAAATGGATTGATATTGAGCAAAAGCATCCGCAGAAGCGGAAAAATTGAATCTTTGATCATTTATTAAGCAATCGGAGTAATTTTGAGGGCGTTTGTATTTGATAGAATTAGTAAAATTTTGGATGAGTTGTGTAGGATTAGTTGCTGGAAAGAATGCAACAGGGCTTTGGTCTGGCTCTTCAGGTGAGCGCGTTTCGAATAGATTGCACGATGTAGCAACAGACCAAAGCAATATGAAAATAAGAATTCTCAAAGCGCAACTCGCCCTTCCAAAGCACGAGATAAAGTAGCTTCGTCGGTCCATTCCAGAGACGATCCCACAGGCAAACCGCTTGCCAAGCGAGTAACTTTTACATTTAATGGTTTGATTAATTTAGCTATATACTGAGCAGTAACTTCACCTTCAACAGATGGATTGAGTGCAAGAATTATTTCTTCCGATGACGCTGCACGTTCAATTAACTCCTTTATTTTCAATGCATTTGCATTAATTCCACTCATAGGATTAATAAGCCCATGAAGTACGTGATACAAACCACGAAATTCGTTCGTTTTTTCAATCGCAAAGACGTCCTTCGGATCTTCAACGACGCAAATAATAGACTTATTACGATTATTCGAAGAGCAAATCGGGCATATTTCGTCGTCGGTGTAATTATAACATACTTTGCAAAGCTTAACATTTGTTTTAAGAGAATTCAGCGCATCGATAAATTCATCAATAAAATTTGCATCCTGACGTAAAAGAAAATAAATAAGCCTTTGCGCCGATTTACGCCCGATTGAAGGAAGCTTTGCAAAAGTTGCAATTGCTTTCTCGATAGAATGCGATGTATAGATCATAGCCCTAAATTCAAACCTGGGATGTTCGGAAGCATACTGGTGGCTTTGTTCATCTCGGCTGCCGCAAGCTCGGCGGCTTTTTCTGTTGCGATATTTACGGCTGCAACAATTAAATCTTCAAGTATTTCTACTTCATCGGGATTTACTATTTCCTTAGCAATTTTAATTGAGACAACTTTATTTGCACCGTTCATTGTTACAGTAACCATTCCCCCACCGCTTTCGGCTGTAACAGTTTTGGATGCCAGTTCAGCTTTAATTTTTTGAATTTCTTCTTGAATTTTTTGTGCTTGACCTAATATGCTCTGCAAATCAAATTTCATTATTTCACCAAAATATTTTTTTTCAAATATAACATTTTTTAATTTAAAACGTAATATGATTAAATTTATTAATCATTCTTCACTATAAACAATCTAATGAGGTAAATATGAGTATATTTAAAAGAATGAGCGACATAATCAAAGCAAATTTGAATGATTTGCTCGACCGTGCCGAAGATCCCGAAAAAATGCTCAAGCAAATGGTTATCGAAATGGAGCAATCCGTCAACAAAGCAACTCTGGCGGTGGCTCAAGCTATTGCAAATGAAAAAAGCTTGGAACGTAAGCTTGAAAAAGCACGCAAAGACAAAGAAGATTGGGAGCAAAAGGCAGTGCTTGCTTTGCAGAGCGGTCGTGAAGATTTAGCAAAGGCTGCATTGGAGAAAAAAGCTGTTTGCGACCGTAACTACAATGATTTGCTCCCAATACTGGAGCAAGCAAGGCAAACATCAGTTAAATTGCGTCAGCAGCTGGATCAGCTTAAAAATAAGCTCGAGGAAGCTCGCACACGTCAGAGCACTCTTATTGCTCGCTCGCAAGCCGCTAAAGCCCAAAAACAAATCGCACAATCTTTTAGCGGAGTCGGAACGGATGCTTTCAGCAAATTCGATAAATTCGAAAGCAAAATTGAACAGCTCGAAGCCGAAGCACAAGCTTTCGAGCAGCTTGCTGGCGAAAATACTTCTCTGGAAGATGAATTCAAGAAGCTTACAAGTTCCAGCGATGTTGATGCTGAATTACTTGCTTTGAAAGCAAAGATGGGTATGCTTCCACCAAGTGATGCAAAATAATTAGCGAGGTATAATATGGAAAATTATTTAACAAAGGAGGAAAAAATGATCGACACTCCACAAGAATTAATAGATCAGACAATTAGCAAAGTCGAAAGCTTTTTGAAAGAAATTTCACCTGAATATGTTTCCTATGATAATGGGTCGTTTACGATTAATTTTGGTTCGTCGCAAGTGATGATAATTGTTCGCCCATTTACTGAAAACGAAACTTGCGTGGAAATTGTCTCAAATGTTGTTACAGGTGCAAATATTACTCCTGAACTGATGAAATTTTTGCTTCACAAAAATTCCGAAATTCATTTTGGTGCATTCGGGCTTCTTTTCGATGATACAATCACATTCCAACATTCGATTACAGGAACAAATTTAGACAAAAATGAGTTCGAAACATCGTTGAAAGCAGTAGCCATAATTTCAGATTATTATGACGATGAAATAATCAATATGGCTGGTGGCAAAAGAGCCATTGATTTATTAAGTGAAGACTTCGAATAATTTAAATTTCACTATAAAATTTAAAAAAGGGGTTGTTACATTCAAATACAACCCCTTCTCTATTGATACAACGCTTAAAATATAAATTCGACGCCCAATTTATAGGATTTAGTCATAAGTGGAGGAACAGTTTTAGAGGGCCAATTCATTTTATCTTTGTATAATTCATAAAAACCATATGAAATGCCATTTTTCAGTAAAAAATGGATGATCGGAGTAATATTTGGCGAACTATCAATTACTTTGTTGATAAATACATCAGCTAATCCTTGAGCTGATGCTTCGATAATCCAGGATGCTAAGTCTTTCCAGAATAAATGACGTGGAAAAACCATATATTGCTCATATTCTGCATTAAGTGCAAAACCTTTGAATAAGAATAATTTAGCTCCGCCAGCAAATCCTCTCCCGTAGCGAATTTGTTTGCCGAATATTTTTGCCCCAGCAATAGATGTACTATCTGCATTATCATAATAAAAATTCAGGTGATTCCAATTTATTCCAGACGAATGAAAAAGCACAAAATAAGCATTACCGCCTAAATCCCATCCATACCCATCACTGAACATAAATGATAATTTAAGATGTTTCAGATCCATCGAATTGCTTGAATTGCTCGGCTGGTCGTAGTTAAATTTTCTCTCTGCTATCGAAAAAGATAAATAATCATTATTGTAATCAACCAAACTTGCTTCCGACTTATTTAGATCTGTGGAACCTATGGAAACAGCGTATATACCGTTGTTATTAATTTTAGATGTAAAATTTTTACGCTCGTACACCATATTGCTTACACCATAATAAAGGCTGACCGTAGGAGCATCATTATATATACTTGTGTAAATAGTTTTGAATGGTTTTAACCTGAGATACTTCATTTTTAGATAATCGCCACCGAACTCAAAAGTAGTTGAATCAACGCTAATATTGATACTGTCTGCATCTTTCGATTGGTTATTTTCTTGCGCCAAGGAAGGAATTGCAAGTATTACAATCGAAATTAAACTTATTAACACTCTTTTCATAATTATTTCCTCAATATTTTTGGAACGCTCTTTGAACTTATTACGAAAACATTTTTTTTATGTTACAATTTTTATTCTTTTCAATATTAACTACAACTAAAAATTAAGTTTATAAAACAAAATAATGATTAAATATATTTAATTATTTTGTAATTAACTTTTATAAATTAGTAATGCTATTATTGATTGTAATTGTATAATTTAATAAAAAATTGATATAAATTTTGATTAAAATATTTTTAACATTTTTGTTGTTTAATAAAATTATAATTTTTATATTTGAGTTAACGACATACTTTATTTTTTTGGAGGTATAAATGAAAAAATTATTATCTATCTTATCAGTAGTAGCATTATTCGTATTTATAACAGCTTGCGAAGGACCTGAGGGACCAGCTGGACCTCAAGGACCTGCTGGTAAAGATGGCAAAGATGGCAAAGACGGCAAAGATGCAAGTGTTGCTTGTGCTGTATGCCATTCGGACAATGCTACAAATGCAAATCTCGCTTTCGCTCAATTTAACTATTCGTTGCATAAGACAGGCGAAACTTACACTTACACAGCTGGACGTGCTGGTTGTGGCGACTGCCATAACGGCGATGCTTTCCGTATGAGAGCATCTACAAAAACTATGGGTCAAACTGGTATTACAGCATTAGATTGCAAAACTTGCCATAAGATTCACGTAAAATTAGATGAAAGCGATTGGGCTTTGAGAATTACTGATCCTTTCACTCTGATTTACAAAGGCAGCGCTGCTGATGGCAATGTCGATTTCAAAACTGGCAATATTTGTGCATCTTGCCACCAAGCTCGCTCCTACGCTCGCAATAGCACTGAATTCGATACACTCACTGCTGCAAGCCCAACTGCAAACTACTCACGTTTCGGACCACATTATGGAACAGTTGCAAATGTGTTTGTTGGCAAAGGTTTAAACTTAATTGAAGGACCTGAAACTTATCCAACTGGCAATCCTCACAGTGCATTATCGAAAGGTTGCGTAAGCTGCCATATGGGTAGCAATCCTACTGCTCCATCAGCTGGCGGTCATTCATTCAAGATGACTGTTGCACAGATGAGCACCATTGAATCTTGCAAGAGCTGCCATCCATCTGGCATTCCAACTACTAAAATGAATGAAATTAAAACTCTGCTTGCTGAATACCGCCAGTTATTGATTGATAAAGGCTTGTTAGTTTCAACCACGGGCAACCCAGGCGACCCTAACTATAACGTTCTTGGTGAATATGCAAAACTCGAAACTCCAGGTCAGAGAAGAGTTATCCCTCGTTCTGATGGCGATGTCCTTCTCAACTATTTGTATGTAGCAAAAGATCGCTCTTATGGTGTGCACAATCCATCATTTACTCTTGCAATTGTCAAAAATGGCATCGCATATCTTAAAAATAATTAATTTTCGGGGCTGCATATTCGGTGCAGCCCTATTTTAATAAAGTTTCTGAAATTTAACTTCAATTACACAATTAACAGAATTTAATTTTACATTATGTTAGACTTTTACGAGCGAATAATGAGAAAAATTTTAATATCAGCAATATTTCTTCTTATAGTTTTTGATATCGCAAATGCCAGACCCCAGTATTCCATCCTCCAATCTTTTGGCACTAAATGCCAGAATTGCCATATTGCGCCCAATATCGGTATGCAACGAAATGCCTCAGGTTGGATGTCGTTTGGTGATATATCTTTAATAAAGCCTGAAGATATTGGTCTGAAACCTGCTTATGATGCAATTCGCGAAACAAACACTCCTATTACCGACGAAATTATGTTTGGGCTGGATTTGCGTTATCAATCGGCTCGTTGGCCCACGACAAAAAATAAAATTGTTGTTTACGATAATTTATTTGATCCAACTAAAAAAGATACAATACCTTATTCGGACCCTTATGCTACAAAACGCGATCAAATGCTAATGATTTTAACTCCGTATCTGACTATTACACCACTTGAAGGCATTACAATTGAAGGTTCGTATAATCTTGCTTATGAAATTGAAAATAAAAAGCGTTATCCAGGGCAAACACCATATACAGCAAGTGTAATCCTGCAACCATTCGATTATTTGCCTTCGCTGCGTATTGGTATGATCCAGCCTATGATTGGCACTGATTGGGACGACCACACCGTAATTACACGCCAAGTTGTTACAAAAACGGCAACACCACCATCCATACCTTGTGATTACTTTGAGCTTGGGGCTCAGTTAGATTACGAAGCACTTGATTGGCTGGGCGTTACTCTTGGAGTTTACGACTCGAAAAACATTTCAGAAATGACTGGCGGTTTTGTAAAGGACAAAACCTTGTCCGGGCTTGCAAAACTTACCCTGCATCCACCTGATTTTGGCACTGGAATAACTGCATTTATGGGTGCAACACACTTTTTCAATAGTCAGTTGAAAACTGATAATGGGATATATTTCCGTAATCATTATCTTACAGCTTCAAGTGTTTTTCTGCATTTTGGTATGCCCGGAAAATTTGCTGTAATGACCGAATATATGAGAACTGAATTATCCCAAAGAAGAGTTACAAATAATTTTACAGTTGAATTAAACTATCAAGTCATTGAACCAGCTTACGCATATTTACGACTGGAACGTGGCAATACAGAGATGAAAACCGCCGGCAATCCTAAATATCACGGGAATAAATATACCTTAGGTGCTAAAATATTCCTCCTTCCATACATTGCCCTAATACCAGAATATAAAATTTATGACCGCGAGCACGTTGATTCCTACAATTCACAGTTTGCATTTCAATTACATATATTCTATTAGGAGGACGGGATGGATCAGATTAAAAACAACGAAAGACGCGAATTTCTAATAAAATCTGCAAAACTTGCAGGGATTAGTCTCTGCGGATGCTTACTCGGCTCAATTTTAACAGCTTGCGATAAAGATGGCGAAACAGTCTCCCCACCACCACAGCCAAAGCCTGAGAATTACCCAGTGCTCAAAATTAGCGATTATCCTGCTCTTTCCTCTGTTGGTGGCATATTAATGCTTGTCGTAAAATACAAAGATAACAAACCAGCCAACAATGGTAATCCGCTAATTATAATACGTTTAGAGCAAAATAAATTTGTTGTGCTGGACTCCATCTGCCGCCACGCAGGCGCTATGGTTGTTTTACCAAGCAGTTCAACTGGTGATATTATTTGCCCAGCCCATAATGCAAAATTCGATTCATCGAATGGCTTATTAAAAGATAAAGGAACTGCTTCTGGTGAAGTGCCACCTTTAATCAAGTATTATTCTTTATATGATCCGATTGCAAATACTCTGACAATTGCTATTTGATTTGTAACTGTTTATTATTATATTCGTTATAAGTTTATAACTTAACATTTCTCAAATGGAGGTATTATGAAAATCAAACATCTTTTATTAACATTAACAGCTATAATTTTCGTAGCAAGCGCCGTTTTTTCGACTGCTCAAGATGCGGCACAATCGAAAGATGGCAAAACTGTTTACACTGAACAAAAGTGCGATATGTGCCATTCTGTCAATTCATTAGGTCTTGCATCCAAAAAGAAATCAGGTGCAGTTGATTTATCCAATGTTGGTGCTGATGGAGATGCACAATTTTTTGCTAAATATTTGAAAAAAGAAACCGATTTGAAAGGGAAAAAACATCCTGCACAATTTAAAGGTAGCGACGAAGATTTAACAATTTTAGCTGAGTGGCTCGCAACTTTAAAGAATGATTAATTCAATCTTGGAGGCTGTCTTTACTTGCAGCCTCCTTTTAAAAAATGTAAAACAATTCTTCATACTCTTATGCTAAAACGTTTACCGCATCTATTATTGATTTTTCTTATAGCATTTTTAAACGCACAGAGTAATTTTGCTCAATCCAACGAAGAATGTATGAGTTGCCATAGCGACCCAGATATTTATA
>DAIPLL010000270.1:0-1125 GCA_036769265.1 Kapaibacterium sp. (SeqCode) | reverse complement strand
GTTTTGCTGGTCATCTTGAAACAACTGATGATGTTTTGTTGATTGCACAATCTGGTGTCTCCAAATCTGTCACAAAGCCGGGCGCATATTTTGGAAGTCCTATAAAAGAGCGAATGCTTGCATTTAAAATTGAAGCTTGTTTGCGTCAATTGCCTGATTTATTTGCAGAGGTCGAAAAAATCAAGAGAGAATTAGGTAAATAATCCATTATACATTTATGTTTGAACTTTTTTAATCAAATGAATAATGATTTTTTATACTATTTTTTGTTTTTCATCTACTCATCTGTTCTAATTTTTCTTTTTATCAAGTTCCTTCGCTGGAAAACTGCTCTTCAAAAAACTTTCTATAAAAAAACAAATACAAGTAAATTCAAAATAATTATTGCTGTTAAGTTTACGGTATTATTTTTTGTTGGACTGTATTTTCTGCATCTTTATTTTTTAGGCTACGAAATTAAATCTACTTTTGATGAAAATGCCGAAGTCATCGTAGCCATAGATGTTTCTGGTAGTATGCTTGCGGTTGCTTGTCTTGCGGCTTAGTTGGTTCACTTGTTTGAGTGGAACGGCTGCGTCTGCGAGTGCGATCGGTTGGCTGTTCTTCTTGTTGTTGGTTACGAGGATCATTTTTAATCTTCTGTTCTAATTCTTTCTCAAGCTTAGATACATCCACACCCAATCGGCGAAGCACTTTTACCGTAATATCATATTTAAAATTCACGTATGTCAGTGGCTGTGTACTTTGATCCCAAATAATATCAAATTTTTCTGCGGCTGCAACATCTTGAATTGCAGCGTAAATTTTTTGTTCTATCGGCTTCATTACTTCGCGTACAATTACATCATATTCTCCACCTGGTTCGAATTTATCTTTTGCATATTTTTCTCTGGTTGCAATAAGTTCCTGCAACTCTTTTTCTTTTGCACTGCGTTCAGTATCCGACCAGATAAGCCTATTCTTTCTAATTTCGAATTCAAGATCGTCAATTTGTTTTTTCATTGCTGCAAGCTCGCGTTTCCACTCATCAACTATTGTTTGGACACGCTGTTCGGCTGCTTTTGCATCCGCAAAATTCTGACGTATCGCCTCCGATGAAATAAAACCGACTTTTTGGCTTAATGC
>DAIPLL010000269.1:0-1144 GCA_036769265.1 Kapaibacterium sp. (SeqCode) | reverse complement strand
AGGTAATCCAGGTATTGAAGAAATTGCCAACATCACAAATTTGGACATTAAAAACCATAGCGCAGTTGTTCATTATTGCAAAGATAATTACATAGACTTAGTTGTCATAGGTCCCGAACAACCAATAGCCGAGGGGTTATCAGATGCTTTGCTTGCAGAGCATATAAATGTATTTGCACCATCTCAAAAGGCAGCCCGTTTGGAGACATCCAAGACGTTTGCGAAACAATTTATGAAGAAATATGGTATTCCTACTGCTGAATTCCGTACTTTTGATAAATCGCAAATGCAAATAGCAATTGATTATGTCCAGGCCCATTCGTTACCTGTTGTAGTTAAAGCCGATGGGCTTGCCGCAGGAAAGGGCGTCGTTGTTGCTCAAACGACTGAGGAAGCTGTAAATGCAGTGCGAGATATGTTCAGTGGTGGCTTCGGTTCTGCTGGCGAGCGCTTAGTAATAGAGGAATTTATGGATGGGGAGGAAGCATCAGTTTTTGCTATTACCGACGGAGAAGATTATGTTACACTTGCACCAGCACGAGATCACAAGCGTGCTTTGGATGGCGACCTTGGCAAAAACACGGGCGGTATGGGCTCATACGCCCCTGCACCGAATGTTGATAACGAAGTGTTGAAAAAAGTCAAAAGTGAAATTATAGACAAAACTCTGCAAGGTATGCAAAAGGAGGGCTATCCATACAAAGGTTGCCTTTATGTTGGGCTAATGATAAAGGATGGGAATCCGAAGGTTGTAGAATATAATTGCCGATTTGGCGACCCTGAAACACAAGCAGTGCTATCCATTTTCGATGGTGATTTAGCTGGACTTCTTTACTCGGCAGCTTCAGGTCGTCTCGATAAATCATACATTAAAAACATCAGCTCTGGCTTTGCCACTTGTGTTGTTTTGGCTTCCGGTGGTTATCCCGATAAATTTGAAACTGGTTTTGAAATAAAGGGACTTAATGCTTTGCCAGAAGGCGTTATTGCTTATCATGCTGGTACAAAACGCCTTGGCGATAAGATTATCACCAGTGGTGGACGTGTAATTGGTATTACAGCAACAGGCGAAACTCTTGCTTCATCTATCGAAAATGCATACTTTGCAGTTAGCAAAGTACACTTCGAGAATATGCACTACCGC
>DAIPLL010000268.1:0-1145 GCA_036769265.1 Kapaibacterium sp. (SeqCode) | reverse complement strand
ATTGGATTAATTTCCCTGATTTAGCATCGAGCATCGAAAATATTCAAGTGCAACGTGGTGCTGGACTTGCTAATTATGGATTCCCAGCAATTGGTGGAAGTATTAATTTGGAAACTTCTAATTTTACAGTAGCTCCAGGGGCAACGCTCGAAACAGGTGTTGGTTTTCAAGAATTTGGTGGGCAAAATGTAACTGAGCAAAATACAAGTAAGTTCTCTATTCAAGCATCATCAGGTGTGATTGATGAAAAATATGCTTTATATACTCGTCTTTCTCGTATAAATTCGTTAGGATATAGAGATAATTCTTGGGCTAAGCTAAATGGATATTTTCTCTGTTTTGCACGTTTTGATAAAAATTTGACTACTCAAATTAATGTCTTTGGCGGTCCTTTTGCTGATGGTTTGAGCTATAATGGTCTCCCAAAATCATACATTAAAGATAAAAAGCTACGCCGTCATAATTATAATTTTTGGATGTATGATAGCACCGGTGAAAATGTTTCTTGGATTACTCCCCGAAGGAAGCAAGAAGTTGAAAATTTCTCACAACCACATTACGAAATGCTAAATGATTGGCAAATAAGTGATAAAATTAGTCTTAAGTCCACCCTATTTTTCTATTCTGGAAAGGGTTTCTTTGATTTTGATGGCACCGGCTGGACCGACAAAAAAAGCTTTCGTCTTACACCTGAAAACGGTTTCCCTATGGAAACAAAAGATCCAGAAAATCCGATTATTCGAGCATTTGTTTACAATCGTCAAGGTGGTTGGATACCTCGTCTACAAATTAATCACAATCGTGGATTGCTAACTATTGGTGCAGAAGTCCGCATTCATCGTTCTGAACATTGGGGGAAAATACAATATGCCGAGAATTTACCCCCAAATTATAATCCTGATTACAAGTTTTATTCATACAATGGAATGAGAAATATCTTTTCTTCATTTATTCGTGAAGAATATAAAATTGGAGATAATTTAACACTCACTGGCGAAATCCAAGGTGTTTATCATACTTATGCTATTAAAAATGAAAAAGCTGGCTATGTTTATACAAAATATTTTAATATCAAAGGTGATACTGTTGGCAATGGAGCTAAATTGTTCGATATCCATTATTTCTTCGTTAATCCAAGGATTGGT